>CAYWTT010000144.1:0-8259 GCA_964461245.1 uncultured Prolixibacteraceae bacterium
TTTCAACAGCCATCGATTTGGGATTTTCTTCCAGAACATCCTCACACGCCGGGGTCAGTAATATGATTCCTGTAATGTACAGCCAGATTAATACACAGGAACCCCCTGAAAAAAATGGTATTTTAGATTTTTTCATAATCCATTGTTTTTTAATATTTTCCCATTACTACACAATTAAAAACCGACATGAATGCCTAATGTGACCGATTTGGCAACCGGATAGCTGAAATGGTCAATCCCCAGTGCGGTGGAGTTTGACCCACCATAAGAGTTGATTTCCGGATCCCACCAGGAATATTTGGTCAACGTCAGCAGGTTTTGTCCGCTGGCATAGAATTGCACATGCTGAAGCCAGTTTATCCCAAGTTTTTTTACAGGCAGGGTATAAGCCAGCTGGATATTCTTCAATCGCAGATAAGATCCGTCTTCAATAAAACGATCAGAAACCCGTGCCGAATTCTTGTAACTTATGGCCGGATATTTGGCGTTGGTTTTGGTTTGTGTCCAATGGTCCGCATATACTTCCTCCGGCATATTGAGCCCAAATCCGTAATCTATGGTATAGATCGAACTTGCATTAAAGATATCATTCCCCTGCATTCCCTGAATGAACAGGGTCAGTTCAAAATTTTTGAATGACATGATGGAGTTTAACCCATAAATGAAGTCAGGGTTCGGATCGCCAATGTATGTTTTGTCGTTTTTGTCAATTATTCCATCTGGAGTAAGATCCTTGAATTTGATGTAGCCGTTTTCGGTATAGCCATCTTCCAGGTATCCCCAAAACTGCCCGATTGGCCTGCCTTCCCTCAGAATATTGGTTACATCGTTGATCACCACCACACTTACGGTACCGCCCAGAATATCTTCACCGTCGTAAAGTTTTACCACCTTGTTCCGGTTGAAAGAGACATTGGCAGAGAGATCCCATTTAAAAGCCTTGTCGAAGATGTTGGCGTTCAAGCCCAGTTCCAATCCTTTATTTTGCACTTCCCCCACATTTTTGATGGTGCTGGTATAGCCCATTGATGACGGCAGTACCACGGAATTAAGCAAATCGCGCGTGTTTTTGATGTAATAGTCAGCGGTAAATGTATACCTGTTTTTCAGAATCCCCAGGTCCATTCCAATATTCTTCTGTTCGGTGGTTTCCCATTTCAGATTTCCCGGATAAGTGGTTCCCGGAGCGAGAGAGGTGTACAGGGCATCATTGTACACCGTCTTTCCGGCAGAAAGCTGACTGAGGGTTGCATAGGCACTGATCGCTTGACTTCCTGTTAAGCCCCAGCTCGCCCTCAGTTTTAAGTCAGATATGGGTGTTTTGTCTTTCATGAAATTCTCGTCCGAAATTCGCCATGCCAGAGCCCCGGATGGGAAATATCCCCACTTGTTCCCTTCGCTGTATTTGGATGAACCATCTGCCCGGAAACTGACCGTCGTCAGATACTTGTTGTCCAGAGAATAGTTTATTCGACCGATATAGGATAACAAAACCGACTTCGAATAACCGGAACTGGGTATGCCCGGAGTATTGGCTGCCCCCAGGTTATAGGTTTCATATGCGTCACTTAAAAATCCGTTTCCGCTTCCTCCCAATGAAGTTGACACAAAGTCCTGGTATGTATAACCCGCTACAGCCGATACATTATGCTTCTTCTCAAATGTTTTGTTATAGCTGATCGTATTCTCACTTAACAAACTGGTAAACTGACCTGTACTTACCGACGCGCTTCCTGATGAATTGATATAAGAAAGTGTGGTATATGAATCGGTCCGGTCATCCCTGTTCTCAACTCCTCCAGATATCTTTACCGTTAATTCGGGGATTGGTTTGTAAATGAGTGCTGCATTGGCAAGCACAATGTTGGCTTTTATCGTATTAGTTTGTTCATTAACAAAGTTCAGCGGATTGATCAGATCGGTAGCCACAAACGGGTATACACTGGACATTACCCGGTAAGTGCCATTTTCAGTGAACGGTGTGAGTGTGGGCGGAGCTCCGATAGCTGCAGAAATAAGCGAGTTACCCCGGCTTCCTCCTCCGCTATCTTTCCGGTCAGTATCTAAATGGGTCAGTGTACTGGACAAAGTGACACTGAATTTCTTGCTGACTTCATGATTTACATTGGTGTGCACGGAATAACGGTTATAATCACTCCCCGAGATTATTCCATCCTGTGAGAACACACTTCCAGACAATGAAAACTGCGTTTTTTCATTGCCCCCGCTTAAATTCAAGGATGAGGATTTGATCGGAGCCTTTCTGAACACAATATCCTGCCAATCAGTTCCTTCTCCAAAGCCATTAATCTGACTTTCAGTAAAATACTCGGTTCCCACATCATTTTTTTGTTCCAGATTGTAAAACTCGGCATATTGCTTTGCATTCATCAGATCTAGTCTTTCTCTTAAAGTCTGCATGGAATAGCTGGTTTCAAAATCTACATTTGTTTTCCCCGATTTCCCCTGTTTGGTGGTAACCATCACAACTCCGTTTGCTCCGCGGGAACCATATATGGCCGTTGCTGATGCGTCTTTCAATATCTCGATACTTTCGATATCCGAATTGTTCAGAACAGTCTGGTTACTGACCGGGAAGCCGTCAACCACGTACAAAGGTTCGTTACTCCCTTTTATGGAATTGGTTCCACGGATCCTGATACTAATGGATCCACCCGGCGCTCCTGTGTTTTGCATAACCTGCACTCCTGAGGACCGTCCTACCAAAGCCTGCATAATATTAGAAGAGGGCACCGACTGAATGGCTTCCTGCCGGACCTGCGATAAGGAACCTGTTAAATCACTCTTTTTCATGGTACCATAACCGATCGCGACCACCTCTTCAATTCCAATGGCCTCTTCAATCATGACCACATTAATTTCAGTCTGGTTTCCAACCACTACTTCCTGGGTTTTCATACCCACAAATGAAAACTGAAGAGTTGCATTGGCAGGTATGTCTGCCAGTCTGAACCTTCCTTCTAAACTGGTAATCGCACCATGCGTGGTCCCCTTTACAACCACTGAAACCCCGGGAACCGGTGCACCGGAAGAATCCGACACTTTACCTGTCACATCACTTTGTTGCAGAATATCCTTCTTAACAGCCATCGAAGAAGGTTGAATAATGATTTGCTTGTCCATCACGGTATAGGTCACATCATAACCGCTGAACAATCTTTCAAGGATCTGTTCAATCTTCTCATTGGTCACATTAATGTCTACTTTCCTGTCCACATCCACTAACCTGCTGTTAAAAAAGAAATAAAACTCACTTTTCGACTCAATATCGTACAAAACCTCTTTGACGGTTGAGTTCTTCAGGTCTAAACTTACCCGTGCAACCTGTGAATAAGTCTTTACAGCAAATACCTGCGAAAGTGAAATAAACAGTAAAAACAGTGTAAGCCGCATAATCCTTAAAATTTTTAGGGATAAGTCAGGAAAGACTCCGTCCCGCTTCAATACCCAATTTTTTTTCATACATTTGTTTTGAATTAGTGTTAATAAATACGAGTTATTTATTTTCATTGCAGAAAAAGGGATGGTACGAACATTCCTTTTTCCTTTTTTATTTACCTGCCACTTATCCTTTTAGTAGTAAGCCTGATGATCTGCTTCTCATAACTGTTGTCACTCATTAATTTTTTGGGTAATATTTGGTAATCGATAGGTGCGGAAAGAGCGAACATTTTCAGCATCTGGTCAAGACTTTCACCTGTAAAGGTGGCAGAGTAGATATACCCTAAAATTTCTTGATTGTCAACCTGAAATTCCACATTATACCATCGTCCTAATTTTTCCAGTACTTTGTTCATCGGATCGTCACGAAACATCAATTTTCCCGATTTCCAGGCTATGTGCTTTTCCAGGTTGGTTTTGACAACGCTGATGCCATTTCCGGTTTTTGAAAAAGTAGCCAGTTCACCTGGTTTCAATTCTGTTAATATTTTACCGCTTTTATCAGAGATTTCTACATTACCTTCAACCAGTGCGGTTTCGATATTGTTTTCATCGGGATAAGCACAACAGTTAAACGAGGTGCCCAGAACCCGGATATCCATTTCTCCGGCAGTAACAACAAATGGCCTTGTTTTATCTTTGACAACCTGAAAATAAGCTTCGCCAGTCAGTTCAACCTTTCGCTCACTTCCATCGAAAGAAACAGCATATTTCAAACTGCTCCCTGCATTAAGCCATACAGATGTGCCATCGGGTAAAGTCATCGACGATCTCATTCCCAAGGGTACTTCAACTTGATTAAAGACAATCTCTTTTTTAACTTTATCTGCAGAATGCTGATGGTAATAGTACCAAACTGACCACAATAAAAGCGGAATAAACAAAATGGCAGCAGCCTTTTCAAAGCTTTGCAGGATCCGTTTCGCGGCAAATCTGTCAAAAATCTGCTTTTCAACTCTTTTTAAAGCCTTTTCCCGGTCGATGCTTTTCATCCGGTGGTGATCTTCGATCAGGCTCCAAATTTTTTTCTGCTCCTGGTAATAATTTTCATTCTGCGGATTCTGTCGCCATTCATCCAGTTCACTTTTTTCAAAAGAGGTTATTGCCCCTTCGATCTCTTTTAAAATATACAATTCATATTTTGAAACGTTTTCTTCCATGATCATCCACCTGTATTGATAAGACGGGAAGAACCGGATTTATACGTAGGGGGAAAATTAAAAAAAGAAAAAAAGTTGAAATAAATAATCCTTCAGATCTTCACGAAGTACTTTCAATGCATGGGCTATTTGGGTTTCAACGGTTCGGGGAGAGAGGTTAAGCTTGTCGGCAATTTCCCTGGATTTCAGATTTTTATACCGGCTCAGGATGAAAATTTCACGGCATTTAGGGGGCAACTTCTCAATCGCGGATTCAATCATTTTTTTCAGCTCTGCTTCAGTCCAAAAATCAGGTTCATAATCTGCTTCCCTGTTCACCTGACGCAGGTTATATTTATTACGGGTCTCTTCTTTCCTGATCAGATCGATACAACTGTTTTTTACGGAATTAACCAGAAAAAACCTGAATGAAGCTGATTTCAGGGTATGCTTATTTTCCCATAAACTTATAAAAACAGACTGGACAATGTCTTCCGACTGTTCCAGATCATGGAGGTAATAGTCTGCATAAATGACCAGCCCGGAATAATATTCATTAAAAAGCAGGGTAAAAACATTCCTGTCCCCTTCTTTGAGTCTGTCAAGAAGGAATGGGTTACTCAG
The DNA here is from genome assembly GCA_964461245.1 of uncultured Prolixibacteraceae bacterium. Classification (GTDB taxonomy): domain Bacteria; phylum Bacteroidota; class Bacteroidia; order Bacteroidales; family Prolixibacteraceae; genus UBA1413. The sequence continues at coordinate 5,226 of CAYWTT010000144.1, forward strand.
GCTTTGTTCTTTACCGGTTATGTCAGCCAAAACTTTCAGTTTTAATAAGTCAAATTTATAGGATATTTCTTTTGAAGCTAACCGGAGAGAGTAAATTCATTCCCTGTCTCAGGTCTATCAGTCGCTCACAAAATAATTAGCACGAATATGGATATTTCCAAAGGGGTCCGAATCGTTCGCATATTTTGAAGAAATTCGTGTCATCGGTGCCTGAAAAAACTGACAGGAAACTCATGGAAAATTTCAGGAATAATTAAACTGCCGCTATGGGAATAATCCGGAAAATCCTTTTTTTTATGTTCTGAACAATCCGTCACGAAAAGGATTCGTTAATAATAAGTCAAGACCTGGAGAATTTATCTGAATTTTGACAAAGACATCGTTCATCAGTTTAATAACAAAGTATATTTCAAGTATGCTGATTTTAATTCTTCTTGTTCTTTTTCCCCTGATGGTACAGTCAGGAGGAGTTCCTTCGAGCGACAGGTCCAGGGAAGCGATTGCCAGGGTCAAACCCAAACTGGAATCCCGCATGAAACAGATGGGACTTGAATGGGGAAGCCCTGTTTTCATGAGGGTTTTCAAAGAGGAGAAGGAGTTTGAGGTATGGATCAGAAAGGACAGCAGCTTTGTACTTTTCCGAACCTATCCGGTTTGTGAATATGGATGGGGGGAACTGGGCCCCAAAGAACGCAGGGGAGACAGGCAGGCACCCGAGGGTTTTTATGGTGTAATTCCGGCCCGGATGAATCCCTACAGCCGCTACCACCTTTCTTTCGACATCGGCTACCCCAATACGTATGACCAGTACCATAAAAGGACGGGAGGGGCACTTATGGTTCACGGCGGCTGTCTCTCCAATGGATGTTTTGCTATGACGGATCCTCTCATGGAAGAGATATATGCCCTGGTCGATGCCGCATTCAGAAACTCAACCGACACGCTCAGCATTCACATATTCCCCTTCAGGATGATCCCTGAAAAAATGAAAAAGCATCAAAATGAGAAGTGGACTTCCTTCTGGCAAAACCTGAAGGAAGGGTACGACTTTTTCGGGCAGCATTCCAATAATCCCCCGGTTGTGGAAATACGTGACGGCAAATACTGTTTTCTGAAAGAATGATATAAGAGTGGTGTTATCCCATTGATGTGATTCTGATCCTTTCTTATGCCATTCAAGAGTCTCCGGATGATAATCTATTATTTTTTTCGGTTAAGCTGTAATTAAGTTTAATTTTAAGGGACAATTTGAGGTAATCTTTTTGCCCGACATGGTTTCGGGTCCTGAATAATAAGAAGATGGCTCAGACGTTGTTTATAAGTCGGAAATTCAAAAGTTAACTTAATGAAAACCGGAATTAAACCAACATGGCTGATACTGTTACTGGCTTGTACCTTCGGATGCACAGGTAAAAGCGGACAGGTCGGAAAGACCTCTTTCCCGTCCAGGCCGGCAGCAATTGCCGGTGAGCCTAAAATCGTCAAAGCCGTATTTTATATCGAAAATTCCGAAAGCATGTTCGGATATGTAAGCAACATAACCGAATATGTCGAGGTGATTGCTGAACTGGCTGAAATGCCTGAATTTATTAAAGACAGAGTTCCGCGGGAGTTCAATTTCATCAACGGGACTGATCCGGTCATCACTCCTGTGAGGAATGATGCTTCCGTGCTGAAAAGCAAACTGAACAGGGCCGGATTCAACTGTGGGGATATTACCAAAAGCAACCTGAACGGGATGTTCCAGGTAGCCCTGAAAAATGCCGGCAACGGCATCATATCGGTTTTGATCAGTGACGGCCTTTATGATATCGGCGGGGCTGGTGTAACCTCCCTGGTTACGGAAGGCAGGGGAACCAGAAGCCAGTTTATTAACCGGCTGATGACGGGCGATCTTCAGACCATCATCATAAAGCTCCGCTCCCGGTTTGACGGGAAGTATTTTTACTCCTCCCGCAGAGGAGCGGCCACCATCTCCGGGATCAGGCCTTATTACATCTGGATCATAGGTGAAAGCAGGCTGCTAAACCGGTATTTCCCCAATGAGTATATACCGGAGAAGCTGAAAGGGTATGAAAATATGGTCAGGTTCGTAAAACCGGGTACTGCCGGGGTTCCTTACCAGGCTACAGCCGATCACTCTGTCGGAACTTTTAAATTTGACCGTGAGGTCATCAACCGGCTGAATGATGCCAAAAGCGACAGCCACGGACAGGGATTCCAGTTCAGCATTGCCGTGGATTATTCCGGACTGCCCTACCCCGATTCTTTTCTCTCCTCCCCCGAAAACTACAGGGTCAGCAGCAACTATACCATCACCGGCATCCAAAAACCTGCCGGCAAGGTTCATTCTGTAGCCTTTAACCCGACGCACCTGATCACGGTGAAAACCATGAAATATCCGGCAGGCAAACTGGTTGTATCGCTGGTCAGCAACATCCCTGGCTGGGTCAGAACAACCGGTACCGTTACAGAAGACCACATCAGCCAGGACAGCACTCACACCTATGGGTTCGGCTACCTGATCAACGGGATTGTGGAGGCTTATGAATCTGTCTCCGAGAACAAAAGCATTGCCGCCTTTGAAATCGATATTCACTAATATTACCTGTCATGAAGGAATTATTTGCTGCTTTTTATGACACACTCTGGGGTATCTGGAACCAGAATTTTCCGCTGATATTTTCCACTCTGTTCGACTTCGGCGGGTACCTCAAACTGGGGCTCCTTTTTATCCTGGTCCCAATGATCCTGTGGTTGCTCTTCTATTATGCCTGGGGTTATCCGTATGGCCGCTTCTGGCACTGGCTGCTGTGGTGGTTCATCACCGGATTGGTGGTTTTTGCCTGCAGCTGGGGATTGGCCCACTCCGAAATATTCGCTTCGGGCAACCAGCCACTCATGGAAGCACTCGACGATCCCGAATCGGGGTACCGGCCATACGCCTACGGACTCCCTGTCAAGTATGCCCTGGCCAACACAGTCTCAGCCCTGGTGCTGGGATTTGTTTACAGTCTTATCCTGAAGCAGTTCA
>CAYWTT010000145.1:0-8256 GCA_964461245.1 uncultured Prolixibacteraceae bacterium
GCCCGAGAAAGGAAGTGGTTGGATTATTTTGATCTTCGGCTGGTTGCATTTCAATCTGGTTGATAATTAATCCGTGGTTTTGACTGTAATATCAGGGCAGACCATGTCTTATTGCCATTCCCCGTTTAATCTTTTTTTCCCATCTTCTGCGCCGCGGATTCGATGGCTGCCACAATCCTGACATGGGCTCCGCACCGGCAGTAATTGTCTTCCATACCTTCTATGATCTCTTTCCGCGTGGGATGCGGATTCTTCAACAGCAGCCCGGCTGCATTCATGATCATTCCCGGAGTGCAAAAACCGCACTGAAGGGCATCCTGTTCCACAAAAGCCTCCTGGAGCGGGTGGAGTTTCCCGTTCTTTGCCAACCCTTCAATGGTCGTGATCTTTCTTCCCTCTACATCCTCCATATATACCCCGCACGACCTGACAGGCTCTTCATCCATTAGTACCGTGCAGGCTCCGCAATAACCCAACCCGCAACCATATTTTGTGCCGGTCAGGTTAAAATGGGTACGAATGGCCCAAAGTAGTGACTGGTTTTTATCCAGCGGTATCCGGACCTCCTCCCCGTTGAGTTCGAAAGTAACTTTTTCTTCCATCACTCTCCGATTTGATTCAGTTCGTTAAGATAGTCATTTTTTGTGTCAATATCCCTGATAATTACCGAAAAATGTGTTTCTACCTCACTGATTTCCTGCGGGAAACGGTCGATAACCGAACGGAGTCCGATGTGCGGATCCATCTGTAGTACCTCCTCCTTCAGTCTGCAGTCAAACAGGGTGGGATGGCCCCTGTAGCCCCGGTATGTGGGAATGATGATCATTTTTCCTGTAAGCTCCCAGTTTGTAATGAGCATTTTAATAACCTCAGCAGGGATAAAAGGTTGATCTCCCAGAAAAACTACCACTGCAAGGGTGTCTACAGGGAGTTGCCTGAATCCACAAATCACCGAGGTGTGCATTCCTTCCGCATAATCAGGGTTAAAACAGGTGATCACGGGTTTCTCACAAACAGCCCTTTCTACTTCCTCCCTGTGCGAGCCCAAAACCAGCAATATGTGGTCAATCCCGGCAGATACGATGTGGTCTACCACTGATCCGATCATGGTATTCTCTCCCAAGGGAAGCAACAGTTTTTGCACTCCCATCCGTTCCGACCTGCCTGCAGCCAGTACTAAGGCCCAAATTTCAGGGTAGCTCTCCGTGGATTTTTTGTTCATGGTTCCAGTTGTTCAATATGGTTCAAAATTGTTCAATGCCTGCCCCGATGACGGAGGTAAACGGATGGTCTGTTACCGGTCATATCTCTTTATCTTTCAGTCTTTAAATCGGCCTTTCCGCTTTACGCTCTCCGATTTGCGCTATTCTGCTGTTTTTCACCTGAATCAGTTCGGCGATGATGGAAACGGCAATTTCTTCCACTGTTTCCGAGTTGATTTTGATCCCGATGGGGGTGTGCACGCGTTCCCATTCCGAAGGAGTAGCCCAGCCCTCCTCCAGGAACTGCTGCTTCATCCGGGACACTTTGGTTTTGCTTCCCATCATCCCAAGATAGGCAGGAGCAGTTTTGATCCATTCCCGCAATACCTCTGCATCGTTTTTATGTCCCCGGGTAACAATGACCAGATAAGAATCCTCTTTCACCATTATTTCTGAAACCATTTTCTCTGCCGGACCTGTGAAAATGAAATCAGCATCAGGAATATTTGCCAGACTGGCAAATTCACTCCGGTCGTCCCAGACTGTGATTTCAAAGCCAAGGAATTTTCCTAGGTGAGCCACTGCTTTTCCTACATGTCCCGCTCCGGCAATAACCAGTGAGGGGGGTGGAAAAACCGGCTGCATGTAGAGATAAGCATGGCCCCCGGACTGCTCGGGATAAACGGTAAACTTTCTGAATTCACCCGGTTTTAATACGTCAGGATTCTCTTTCAGAAAGAGCTGAAATTCATCACTTAATCTATTACTTGAAATGAAATTCTCTTCTTTATCTGTCCATAATCTTTTGATATACAATGAGCTATTATGCTCTCCTTCAATAAGTGTCAGAAGTGTTCCGGGAATGTGTTTTAACATTGAATCCCGGAGTTTTTCAAACTGGGCCAGGTCTCTTCCGGGGGAGGAATCGATCAGGATCGCCATTTTACCACCGCAAATGGTGTCACTCTCTTCCGTAAAATTTCCGGACATATCCAAATGGATGATTTTCGAAATTCCGGTTTCCAGTGCCTTAAGGGCTTCAGATATCACCTGGTATTCTGCCTGTCCACCTCCTACCGTGCCGGCGATCAATCCCTGTTTCCCTATCAAGGCTGAACTTCCCGGAGTCTGTGGTGCTGAACCGGCAGTTTCCACAACCGTGGCCAGTATACATGGTTGTTCCTGCCGAAGCAGTTCCAATAATTTAAAAAAAATACCCATAGTTACCATAACAGGTAAATTTCGTATTATTTTGAATATCTGTCGCTTTATGACGCTGAATTTTCCGGCAGCCTGATCAAATAAAACTTAGAGATTATAAAACCGCACCTTTGAAACCGGATGTTTTCAACCGGGAAAGGTGCGGGAAACCTGCTGTAATGGAGACAGTATTTATTCTTCAGAAAAAGCAGGAGTAAAATACAATACTTTTTCCCAGGGGTTAATCTATGTCTTCGGATGATTGAATGACTACCGGCAATGAAATATCATAACATTGACTTTCCCCGATGCTCAACGGACAATATCTTATTCTGAAATTAACCAGGCCATTGCCGGGTTGGCCGGTTCTCCAGTTCGTTCTTAAATCGGAATATTTCATATTTCCCATATCCGGCTGTTCTATCATCAAATCCAGGCCGACCTGTGGATTGTAACTGAAAGAAAATTGCTGCGCATTTTCCCCAGTGCCCGCTAATAACTCCGTGGAATTATCGCCGTTCATTTTAATCGAACAGAAATAGAGATGACCGGAAACCAGCCGGAAAGTGTCGACTTTTTCGGCCGGTGTGTGGCAGCATCCATCTTCGTCACAAAATTCATATACACTCTGAAGTTGTCCATCTGACACATTGGTAAAATAAAATTGGACCGATCTGAAAGCAAGTCCCTCGGAAACAGGTTCTCCGGGGAACGGGTCTTCCTCTAAGCAACTGTTGAGACAGAAGGCCAGGGCTAGGACAACGAAGCCCGCACAGGTTTTAAACAGGTTTTTTGTTTTCATGGCTTTGAATTTTTACATATGGATAATACATTGATTATGATGTAAATATCCTTCAAAAACCAGCGCATTGCATAGAAAATAAACGAGGAAATGTTACATTTTTTTTAGCTTTCCTTGCAAATTTTTGTAATGGTTTACATTTTCTTATTTAGAATGATATGCGGAATTACCAATTCATTGATGAGTCCACTACGAAAAGTCGAAATTTTGGTTTTCAATTGTTCCGACCCCTTTCCCTAAAGTGGATAACAATTGAAAAAACATCGATTTAAAATGTCCTTTAGGGGATTTAGGGGTAAGACATGTTAATCAGAGTAGACTCACTATTCAATATCTCTTTTATTTTCCTCCGGGAAAATTAAAAAGATGATCTTTTATTTATAATTCGTCTTGAATTCAGTGGCCAGAATCTTCTGAAATCGTGGTAAGCTCCGTAGTTTATCGTAAACGGGATCGGTTTTCAGAAGAGGGACCGATAAATCACCCGGGATTATAAGAAATTCGATTTATCCTATGCCTGGGAACATTCCACGATAAACAGGTATTTTTTTGCCAGGTCCTGTTCCCTTTCAAATCCACCCAGGGTATCTGTCTTTAACGGTCTGAGACTGATGGCTTTTTCAGCATTATCAATAATCTTCTGATGATCTCCTTTAAAAGCATAAGCATACTAATTCGGCATAGTACCGGTCATCATCAGGTACTTTCTTAATTCTCAAATTCAGTTCAATAATGGGCGAATCAGTACATACCTTGCTCATTGGCAAATTGCCTCCCAAAAAATAAATCTGTGTCAGAATCAAATTTTTTGGATAATTAATCCATTGATCTTCGCTTTCTGTGGCAAGTGGAATCATCTTGTTGATTTGGCTTTTATAATAAAACTCAGTGTTTGTATTACTGAATTTATTTTCCTCCAGTGCGGTGACCGATAACAAAATGACTCAGCCCTTTCTTTTTTACCAGTTGCCCAACTCCAAAAGTTCATCTCCCAGGTTAGCCAGGGTAATTAAAGTAAGTTTACCAATAAAATCAGAATCAGCTGAGGAAGCTAAGCTCATATTCTAGATTTGCCCATTTGGATTTATTCAAATTTAAGGAAATTCCAGGAAAAGAGTATATTCTTGGACCATTCAAATGAATGTCTGCCCGATAAACTATTTACCTGGATTAAGATTGCCGGTATAAGCCAATAGGATAAACCTTAATTGAAAACCACCTTTTCACATAACAGGCAACCTGACCGGGTTTGCAGTCTGAGTATATAGATCCCGGCAGGCAGCTTCCCGATAGGGTAGCGGTAAGTTCCCTTTTTCAGGGCGGCTTTATTCAATAAATTGCATACCTGTTCACCCCGGAGATCATAAATTGCACAGGAAACGACTTCATCTTCCTGAAGGTTCAGGGACAATAAGGTGTTACCCATTGAGGGATTGGGCTGTAATCCGGTGAAAATGGCGATCCCTGCCGGCTTTTCTCCTGATGTGACTCTGCCCGGCACCATCCGGCTGATATAATTGGCGGAGCACCAGGGAATCACCGCTTCGCTCCAGTCGCTCGGACAACCCAGAGCAGTCTTCTTTTTGTTATATGCAGCAAACAATATACTTTCCTGATTTTTTTCCTGGACGCTCAGATTTTCAACCATCTCCGCTGTAAAATAATCTACATGATAGAATATTTCCACCTCCGGTAGCTGATTCCCCACTGCAGCAGCCAGCAATCCGGTTTCGCGGTGGTCGGAATGGGTCATTCTATTTAGGATCGGACTGTATTCATGGGTATGGATACAGTTCCCGGAAGCGGCCATCTCCCTGGTGACCAGGGTCAGTATGCACCTTGTCAGGTCTGACCATCCCTGGTAGACGGCATTCCCTTGTATATCCGAAAGTTTTTTAATCAATCCCCGTCTGAAAAAATTCAGATAGGTGGAATCGTGCAAATCTAAACCACAATCAGAACCGGAAGTCTCTTTGAAATGGATACGTCCGTCAGGCAGGCGGAAGAAGTACTGTACGACATTCTGGTATTCCCACCTGGCAACCGGGTGGTTACCGGCCCATACGACAGCGTTGAACGATGATGGTTCCAGTTTGGTTGAGGCGGTGGGTTCACCCTTTGCTGCAAAAACTGATGCCTTGGCTCCGCTTTCGCGGGAAACATAATAGGGAACGCCTGATCCGCAGGTACCGGTTCCACTGCAGGCATCTCCTGCTGTCAGGTAAATAATAACTACCTTACGGCCGGGCATGACCATGTCGGACCAGGCGTCTCTGCCCATGAATAGCTGCCAGTCATCCTGATGGGCAACAATATAGAACGAACAGGAGTTATATCCTGCTGAACTTACCTGCCCGGAAAGAATCAGCATCAGCATGATCAACATGAAAAAATATCTCATTTCATTCAGATGGGAATAAGCATAAAATTAGCGGTTTTATTGATTTCATTTCTTTACATCCTCCGTTAATTAATACACCTGAACTCTCCTGAGCGTAACCTTCCGGAGTATGCCAAACCGGGCAAAAAGCCGGTGACTTATCCTGGTCGCCGTTATCTGGTCAACATATTAATTCAATGTTAAATCAATAAAAAGCAGTAAATCAATTCAATAAATATTGCATCGACCAAAAAACTAAAATAGTCGAAAATATATTTTGTTTGTTTTAAGGGGATGTCTATTTTTGTTTCGCCATAGGATATGAGACAAAAAAATTGAGTAAGTCATGATAGATAAAGACGAGGTAAAAGAATCGATAATCGGCGTTGCACGGCACATTTTCTCAAGATTCGGTTTCCGTAAGACCACTGTTGACGAGATTGCGCTGGCGACGCGGAAAGGTAAGAGCTCCATCTATTATTATTTCGAGAGTAAGGAGGAAATCTTCAGGGCTGTGGTGGAAAAGGAGGCTGAAATCATGAAGCAGGAGATACTCAGTGCTGTTGAAAAGGCTGATTCTCCCATGCAAAAGCTCAGGGTTCATGTGATCACTCGCATGGTGGCCATGGATAAACTTGCCAATTTTTACAGTGCCATCAAGGATGATTTCCTGAGCCATCTCGATTTTATCAACAAGATTCGTAACAATTACGATTTGGATGAGATCAGGATGATGGAGAATATTCTGGATGAAGGATGCGGGACCGGTGAATTCGAGATCAAGGATACCCACTTGGCAGCCATTGGAATTGTAACTGCACTGAAGGGCTTGGAAATACCCATGTTTTGGGGTACGGAAGAGGATAATCCGGAATACCGGATCGATAACCTGATCCACATTCTCTTTCATGGAATCCTGAAACATTAATTTTTTTGTCCCATTATTCGACTAAAATACTAATTTAGACTAATTGACATATAGTCATTTGTTCGAAAACGTAAATATATCACATTAATTATCAATTGAATAGTAAAAATGAAACAGAAATTGCTTTTAATGATCCTGCTGATCCCGGGGTGGGTGATGGCTCAGGAAGGACTCACACTGGAGGGTTTGCGGCAGAGGGCACTGGAGTATAACAAGAGCCTTGCCATGGCCGCTCATTCAGTTGAAGCAGCCGGTCAAATGAAAAAAGCAGCTTTTACACAGTTCCTTCCCAATTTCTCGGCAGTAGCCAGCTATACCTGGAACCAGAAAGAAATCAGTATGTTGGCCGAAGACGGCTTATTACCGGTAGGAACCCGGATGTCGGACGGATCCTTCGGATTTACCGCCGATCAGGTTTCCAACAAATGGACCATGGTCAACGGGAAAGCGGTACCGCTTGACGCGTCGGGGACCCCGTTCGATCCCTCCGCAAATCCCGATAAGATCCTTTGGAAGAATTATGCTCTTTTACCCAAAGAGTCGATGGAATTTGATGTACGGAACATTTTTGTGGGAGGTATCAATTTTGTTCAGCCGGTGTATCTGGGAGGCAAGATCGCAGCGTTATACAAACTGGCCGGTTACAATGAACAACTTGCTGCAGCGCGTGAAGAAAAACAGACCCATGAGCTGCTGGTTGAAGTCGATGAAGCCTACTGGCGTGTGATCTCATTGGAAAGTAAGGTAGCATTGGCAAAGGAATACCGCAACCTGGTGGCCCGGCTCGATTCCAACGTCAACCTGGCGGTGGAGGAGGGATTGGCAACCCGTGCCGATGCCCTCAAGGTAAGGGTAAAACTGAATGAAGCCGAAATGATGCTCACAAGGGCAGATAACGGACTAAGTCTTTCACGGATGGCGCTGAACCAGTTGTGCGGACTCCCGCTTTCCGATAAGACCCAGCTGAAAGAAGCCGTATCAGATGTTCCGGAGACTGTGCCGGAGACACCCTCACTGGCAGTGGTCTGGGACAACCGCCCTGAAATTGACATGCTCCGACAGGCAAATAACATTGCTCGCTCCAGCGAACGGATTATGCTTTCGCGTTTCTTGCCCAATGTGGCCCTCACGGGAAATTACCTCTATAGCAATCCAAACATTTACAACGGCTTTCAAAAGAAGTTCGACGACATGTTCGCATTTGGCGTGACCGCTGCTGTGCCTGTCTTCCATTTCGGGGAGCGCTTTCATACCCTGAAAGCCGCCCGTGAAGCCCGAGAGGCAACGTCATTGCAATTGGAAGAAGCAAAGGAAAAAATCGAACTGCAGATCACTCAAAACCGGTTTAAAATTGAAGAAAACCTGAAAAAGCAGATTGCCGCCCGTAAAAACATGGATCAGGCAGAAGAGAACCTCCACGCAGCCACCGAAGGTTTTGATGCAGGGGTCATCCCTTCAACCGACCTGATGATGGCCCAGACAGCCTGGTTATCGGCAAAATCGGAATATATCGATGCCAGTATCGACGTGAGACTGTGTAACCTTTACCTGAGGAATTCCCTGGGTATGGTTGAAATTCCTTCAAGAAAAACAAATAACAGAAATAATTAACGATTCATCTTTTAAACAATCAGGAAAATGAAAAAAGTTGCGGAAAGTGCACGCAGTTTACAGTTAGCCCTGATCGGGCTGGCCGTTGTGGTTGTAGTGTTGTTTATTATAGGAAAATATGTGTATAAGCCTG
>CAYWTT010000146.1:0-8236 GCA_964461245.1 uncultured Prolixibacteraceae bacterium
TCACGAGGGCAACGTGTTTTACAGGACATGCACTGCCCGCAATACCAGATAGTATCACTTTTCAGCAGGCTGACCAATTCATCTTCCCGGTGTTTTTGCAGGATGATCATGATTTTCCGGGGATCGTAATCAAAGAACTCTGCTGCAGGACAAATAGCCGTGCATACTCCACAACTCAGGCAGGCCTTCAATCCATCGGTGTAACGGATATCTTCGCTCAATAACTTGAAATAATCCATGAATCAGCAGGAACTTATGGTTTCTCTATTCAAAGCTACTGCCGTTGCACATGAATAAAAACAGTATAAAAACCTATTTTCGGGTTACGTAAAAATACGTACAGGCGGATTACCCCTTTTTACAATCCCCGAGCGTTGTTTCCCCCGGAAGGGAATTGGTTTAAATCGCTAATTTTGCCCGGTAAATAGATTGAAAATGAAAAAGGTCAATGTGATTACAATGGGATGTTCCAAAAACCTGGTCGATTCGGAAGTTCTGCTCAGTCAGCTAGGCCGGGGAGGCTGGAAGGTGGTCCACGACGGGGAAGGATCGGATTACGATGCCGTGGTCATCAATACCTGCGGATTTATTCATGACGCAAAACAGGAATCGATCGATATGATCCTGGATTATGCAGAAGCCAAAACCCGCGGAAAAATCGGAAGCTTATACGTGATGGGGTGCCTGTCGGAACGCTACCGGAAAGAGCTGGAGGAAGAAATTCCCGAAGTAGACCGATTTTTTGGCAAATTTGACCTGAAATCCCTGGCTGAAGAGCTGAAAGTGAATTTTCATCCTGAACTTATATATGAAAGACACCTCACCACTCCGGCGCACTATGCCTATCTGAAGATCTCGGAAGGTTGCAACCGGAAATGCGGATTCTGCGCCATTCCTTCCATGACCGGTCGTTACCGTTCGCGTCCGGTGGAAGAGCTGGTGAAGGAGAGCCGATACCTGGCAGGGAAAGGGGTAAAAGAGCTGCTTATCATAGCACAGGATCTCTCTTATTATGGCATCGATCTCAACGGGAGAAACATGCTTGCACCCCTGGTAAAGGCAGTTTCGGAAGTGGAAGGCATTGAATGGATCCGGATCCACTATCTCTATCCTTCGGATTTTCCATACGATATTCTCCCGCTGATGCGCGAGAATCAAAAAGTCTGCCGCTATCTCGATCTCCCCTTGCAACACATCTCCGACACAATTCTGAAAAGGATGAAAAGACACACCACCCGGCAGGAAATCGAAGAGTTGCTGGCAAGGATCAGAAGGGAAGTTCCGGGAGTGGCCATCCGGACTACCATGCTGGTGGGTTATCCCGGAGAGACGAAGCAGGATTTCGCGGAGTTGTGCCGGTTTGTGGAAGAATCGCGTTTCGACCGGTTGGGAGTTTTCCCCTATTCGCACGAAGAGGGGACCTATGCTTTCCGGAAGCTGGAAGATGATGTCCCCGAAGAGGTGAAGAATGAAAGGGCGGAAAAAATCATGGAAATCCAGCGTCGGATATCACAGGAAATGAATGAAGACAAGGTGGGCTTGAAATTTAGCTGTCTGGTAGACCGGAAGGAGGGTGAATATTATATCGGCCGCACCCGTTTCGACTCTCCCGAAGTGGACGGAGAGGTGTTCATCACCTCGGAAAAACCGTTGATCACCGGTCAGTTTGTCCAGGTCAGAATCACCGATGCTGAGGAGTATGACCTATATGGCACAGCGGTCATTTCCCCTTCCGCCACCGCATGCTCTCAGGCCTGACGGGAAATATTCCCTGACTGACGAATTTCACATCTTCAATGGAATAAAAAGCTTTGGGATTGTAATTCCGGATAATCTCCTCCACTTTCGGAATTTCCGACCGTTTGACGATGCTGTATATGATGCTGACATTCTCATTGCTGCCTCTGGCGTCGTGGTGGGTAATGCCGTAACCTTCCGCAATCAGGGCTTCGATCAGCAAATGAGCCTCTTTCCGGGTAATGATCTGTATTTTCACAATCCCCATGGCCAGTTTTTCCTCCAGGAGCAATCCCACCAGATTCCCGGTGGCAAAACCTCCCGCATATCCCACATAGCAAAGCCAGTTATCCAGGTTCTGCACCACCTTGCTCATGGTGATGATCCAGATTAGCACTTCGAAAAAACCCAGAATAGGGGCCAGGAACTTCTGCCCTTTGGCCACCATGACAATGCGCATGGTTCCGATGGTCACGTCACAGATGCGGGCAAAAAAGATCAGCAGGGGTAAAATGACATAGCTGAACAGTCCGCTGTCATAAAAGGCTTGCAGTTCAGTCATGAAAACCGTATTTCTGGATTTTAAAGGATTACATTTCTGCTGAAAGTATTTCCCTGTTCATAATCACCTGTATCAATACCTTTTTTCAACCAGCTTTTCCTTTGCTGACTGGTTCCGTGGGTAAAGGAATCAGGGACCACATAACCTTGTTGTTTCATCTGGATCCGGTCGTCTCCCACAGCCGATGCTGCATTAAGCGCCTCTTCCAGGTCGCCAGATTCCAGATAGTTCTTCATTTTAGGACCATGATGAATGAACACTCCCGCCAGAAAATCAGCTTGCAACTCCAGCCTGACAGTATATTCATTGACCTGTTCCTCCGACCGGGCAGCTCCTTGCAACTGCTGCACCCTGTCCATGGTCCCCAACAGTTTCTGCACATGATGTCCCACTTCATGGGCAAGGATATAGGCGACGGCAAAATCCCCCTGAGCTCCCAGCCGTTTCTGGAGAAGTTCCAGGTAATCGAGATCAATATATACCTTTTCATCACCCGGACAATAGAAAGGCCCGGTGGCCGACTGTGCATAGCCACAGGCTGAATTTACAGATGAATTGAAAAGGACCAGTTTCGGCTCACGGTAGGTCAGTCCGCTTTCCCTGAAAAGCCTGTTCCATACATCTTCGGTATCGGCCAGCGTAACCGAAATGAATTCGGTCATTTCCTTCTGTTTCGCCGTCAGTTCAACCTCTTCAGTTGTAGCGGTCTGGTTTCCCTGCCCTGCCATCTGGAGCAGGGTCGACGGATCGCCTCCCAACAGGTAAATGATCAGTGCGATAGCCAGCGTTCCGATCCCGCCGCCGATCACCCCTTTTCTCATACCCCCCCTCCTGCCGCGCAGATCCTCCACATTAGAGCTTTGTCTTCTTCCCTTGAATAACATAACACAGGTTTTAAGTTTACGCTAAAAGAGTATTGGTTCTTTACTATGGTAAAAATAACACTTTTCAGAATTCCGAAGTGAAATGAAACGTAATCTCCTTAAACTCTTCCTGCGCCATCTGCAGAATAAACGGCGAGTCGGCCATGAACACATCCCTTCTCCGTTTGTCGAGGCACATTTTCTGGTACTTCCGCTTTTTGAATTCTGTCAGAATATTCTGGTCGGAACATTCGATCCAGCACGCTTTGTACATCGATACCGGTTCAAACCGGCATTTGGCACCGTATTCATGTTCCAGCCGGTATTGGATCACTTCAAACTGCAATTGCCCGACCGTTCCAATGATTTTGCGGCCGTTGAACTGGCTGGTGAACAACTGTGCGACACCTTCGTCCATTAGTTGGTCAATCCCTTTGGCCAGCTGCTTTGACTTCATCGGGTCGGCATTTTCCACATAACGGAACAGCTCGGGGGAAAAACTGGGTAGTCCCTTGAAATGAATCATTTCACCTTCGGAAAGGGTGTCGCCTATGATGAAATTACCGGTATCGGGTACCCCGATGATGTCACCGGGAAATGCTTCTTCGATGGTCTCCTTCTGATCCGCCATAAAAGCGGTCGGACTGGATATACGCAAACTCTTCCCCAGTCGGACATGAGTGTAGTTATTGTTTCGCTCAAAATGGCCTGAACAGACCTTCACAAATGCGATTCGGCTGCGGTGGTTGGGATCGATATTGGCATGAATTTTAAACACGAATCCGGTAAAAGCAGCTTCTTCAGGCTTAATCTCCCGTTCTTCGGTAAAACTGGGGCGAGGCCATGGGGCGATCCTTACAAAGGTTTCGAGCAGCTCCTGGACACCAAAGTTATACAGTGCGCTTCCGAAAAACACGGGAGCCAGATGGCCGGCTAAGTAACTCTCCTCCTCAAACGCAGGATAGACTCCCTCCAGCAGTTCCATCTCTTCCCTGAGTATTTCTGCATCACGGCCGATATGCTTTTCCAGGTCAGGATGGTTAATATCCTCAAACCGGATGCCCCGCTGAATCTCCTGAATGCTGGGATTGAACAGCTGAAGGCTCCTGTCGTAAAGATTATACACTCCTTTAAAATCGGGTCCGCTGTTAATCGGCCAGCTCAGGGGCCTCACCTTGATCATCAGCATCTTCTCAACCTCATCGAGCAGAGAGAAAGAATCACGCGCAGGACGGTCCATCTTGTTGATAAAAACTATCACCGGGGTATGACGCATGCGGCAGACATTCATCAGCTTTTCGGTCTGCGGTTCCACTCCTTTGGCTGCATCGATCACAATGATCACGCTGTCCACGGCGGTCAGTGTCCGGAAAGTGTCTTCCTGAAAATCCTGGTGACCGGGAGTATCCAGAATATTGACCTTATAGCCGTTGTATTCAAATCCCATCACCGAAGTGGCCACAGAAATCCCACGTTGCCGCTCAATCTCCATGAAATCGGACATGGCCGTTTTTCTGATCTTGTTGCTTTTAACCGCTCCGGCCACCCGGATTGCGCCTCCGAAAAGCAATAATTTCTCCGTAAGAGTGGTTTTCCCCGCATCGGGATGGCTCACTATTCCGAAAGTCCGGCGCCTCCTTATCTCGTCAATAAAATTCATTTTCCTGTTCTGTTTTGAGGGCGCAAAAATAGGAAAAACGGTGGAATCCTGCTATTTCAGAAAGCCGGTAATCACGAATTCCAATCCAGCAGCCGCTTTTCTCCAGTCAGCGATTGCATCGTGGTGATGACCTGAGATACCTCCACCACCCCTTTGTACTTTCCTCTGCGGTCACGGCAGGCAAAATATTGGATAAGCACCTTTTCTTCCTTCAGATCAATCCAGAAAGTGGCCGACTCCCGTTCCCCCTTCCGGAAGGATTCCAGAATCTGCTCCACCACATGAATACTTTCCGGAGGATGGCAATTACGGACATCCCGGCCGATCACACCTGCGCTCCGGGGAAAGATCCGGTCGGGAGGATTCGAGAAATACTTCACCTGGTCATTTTCATCCACATAAGTGATATCCACCGGTAAATGATTAAATACCAGCATGATCTGCTCCGGGGTCAGGTGGCCGGTCTTCAGGTCCACCTCTCCGGCAAACCGCTGTCCGGAACCTTCCTTCTCGGTTTCCGGCAATTTCGGATTGAAATACGGGAAACCTATTTCGAGGCATTCGGGCAACAGCTCGTTGAGCTGTTCTTCAGGAATGGTGTCCATTATCACTGGGAACAATATCCTTTCTTCTCTGAAACAGAGGGCATACATATTGAAAAAAATATCCCCGGCCTTCCGGTTGAAACGGGTAAGATCCATCACATCCTCCTCCAGCAACTGGCTGATCAGCATAAGATCCTTTCTGACCATGTCGTGATAAGACCACATGACCCCCAGACACCGGTAATCTTTCCACCGCTTTTCCAATAAGGGGAAAAGTACATTCTCCTTAATCAGGTAATAGTTGCCGACGTTCTCCAGTACGGCAAATTGACGATGAAGGGCTTCCCTGGTTTCGGCAAGGCGGGGATCCCGGTTGACTGACTTAATCAACGGCCGGATTGCCTTTAACTGTTCCAACAGTTCCCGGGTGTTCTTCAGACAGATGTCCAGCAGTCCGCCCTCCGAAGGCAGCCTGATCTCACGTGAGACAAGCGGTTTATACAATATTGACAGAAATTTGTTGATCCCGGTTCTTAATCCGGCCATCGGGATATTGTTTCTGACCAGCATATCCACCACCCTGACAATGTCGGACGGCTGTACCTGGTCAATATACTCCTGGTTCTGATTGATTACCTGCAACCCGTATTTTCCGTGATATACGGCATAGAAGACTTCAGCCAGTTTCTGTATGCGCAACTTTTCATCCATAATTGGGATCTGTTTTATTTTGAGGTCACATCCTCTATTCAAGGTTTATCTTCTTTCCTTTCGGATACCGGACCGTATATGACAGCTTTTTCTCCGCTTTCTCGGCAGGTTTGACTTCCATGTTCCAGGAAACTTCGCCGGTTGCCGGATCCAGTTTTCCTCCCGACAGGGAGGTATTGTTCACTTCGATGTCGCTGTTGGCTGAAAGCGGAATCTGATCCATCAGGGTAATCTCAATTTTCTGTGATTTGTTGTTGCGAACCGAGAGTTTCCATCCTTTGGCCGCTTCAGTTTTGGAAGCCAGGAACCGCGTGGATGAAAGCTCCTTTTCCATCGTCCGCTGGATGGAGATGTTCCGGTCAATCCCCAGTGAAATTTCGAGTGTATCCGAAAAATCTTTCGTATTCAGATAGGTTTTCCCCGTAAAGGAGCCTTCAAAATAGACATTGGCCTCACCGGGCATCAGGTTCAGCTGTTCCCAACCGGTAAGCCTGGCTTTCAGATGAGCCACCGGGTCGATCTTGGGAATTGAAATATAGGAGTAGAGAGCCGGAAGAGATACCGTCGACACATCTATCTGGAAATTCTTTCCTGTGGAGGGAACCGAAAAAAGCTTCTCAACGACAAATTCCACGGCAGTCCCCGCTTCTTCGGCTACCACTGACAACATAGCTGGGGCTTCGGCTTTTTCCTCCTGTACAGAAAGATTGGCAGCCTTTTCTTTTATCAGACTTGAATTTCCCCGGATCATCAGCCTGGGCTGCGGTGGCTGAATATTCAACCACCAAGGTGTAAGTTCGGGAAGGATCCCTGTCTTTGCAGGATTGGCAGAAGAAAACCTCAGATTCACATCTTTCCAGTCATTCCCCGAATGCTGGAACATATTGACTTTGTAAGTAACCTGCACCGGAGACTCTATGTTTTTCACCCGTATATCGTATGTAGGATACCATCCGGCATTGCGGATCACATAATTGACCTTCAGCAACACCCCCGTTCTGGCAGGTGCGTCCAGGTTGACTGCAATCACACCGGCCGGGGTCTTCATCTGTGCCATCAGGTCGCCGATCTGGTTATTGATTTTGGTGATCTGCTCCGTCCATGACTTCACCGAATCGTTCCGCCAGCTGATCTCCCTGGTGAGCGCCGTGATCTTCGAACTGAAAAAATCAAAGACAGGAGCCAATTCAGCCACTTTTGCCGTGGCATTGGTGCCGGTCACCTTCATGTTGACGGTCATGAACTGCATCTCCTTATCCAGGATTTCCAGCTGCATCTTTTCCTTATCCAAGTTCTTCCGGAGAACATCACGCTGCTTAATCAGGCCTTTCACTTCAGGGCTCTGTTCTTTTTCAGAGAGGTAATCAAGTTCATGGTTCACCGAAAGGATGGTGACGGCCCCCTCTGCCGAAACCTGAATGCTCTCTGTATCCAGTTCTGAGGAGATACCGGTAAATCTGACCGTACTGGTTCCGGCAGGGACATCCACCCTTTTTTCAGCAAAGATCCTCGCTCCGCTGGTGTATACCGTCACGTCCGTAATTTTTGTGTCGGTTTTGATCCCGGCTGGCTGAGCCGACATTCCAAGCCGGATGAAAACCAGCAATCCAATGATCAATCCTTTTTTTTTCATGACTGACTGTTTTTAGCTCTTTGTTATTTTGTTCCGGAAAATTCCGGATCAACTGTTTTCAGTTTTTTGCCGATTTCTTCAGGCATTTTGAGATATAGCCCCAATACCGCTTGTGAAAATCCACGCTCTCCTTCCCGATGATCCGGTGATAGGTCTGAAGCACTCCGTCGGGGGTGTATTTCCACTCCTCACGGTTTTCATATAGTGCCGGAACCTCGGGATGAAACTGAACTCCGAACACATGCAGATACCGCTTGTGCGCCAGGCCTTCGATGACTTTACCGTCAGGTGACAGGGCAGTGACCTCAAATCCCATGCCGACATTTTCCAGCGACTGGTGATGACTGCTGTAAATCAGGGGATGAAAATACTTTGAAACCTTGATATTCTTTCCGAAAAAGGGATGGCTGGTAAACTGGAGCGGATGAAAATTGATTCCCATCAGCTGACTGTCTTGATTTAACTCCTGCCAGTAGTTGCGGTGAAGATTATTACGGTCAAGGGTGACGATTTCCCGGGGAGTCT
>CAYWTT010000147.1:0-8224 GCA_964461245.1 uncultured Prolixibacteraceae bacterium
CCGCAATAGCCCTGGATCAGAATGGCCTGCACAAAGAAGCTCTCAACGGCGCTTCCATATCGATCGAAATGCAGGAACCTTATGGCGACTGGGCTGATGCCAGAGGTTGGGGACATACGGGTTGGGCCGTTCCCGGCTTCAAATCCTGGTTCATAATGAATCACTACCACATCACCGGCGACAAAGCATTTTTGGCCGCAGTATATCCGCGAATGCTGGCCAGTTCTCGCTTTCAGGAGAGACAACGTGCCCGCTCACGAAACGCTGAGGGTGAAAGAACGATGACTTATGGATTGATGCCCAGGGGATTTGGCGATTGCGGGCTAATGAATGACGACGATTTGTACGGCGTTTTTATACCTCATAACATCTATTCGGTTTATGCTGACCGCTGCACATTGGAAGCAGCTGAAATTTTAAATCAATCAGGTGATATTGCCGAGTTAAAGAAAATTTTTGAATCGGCACAAAGGGATTTGTTAAATGCCATGGACCGTGGAGCAATCCAGGAAGAAGGTTATCGCTGGATTCCCGGGGTTCCCGGAAAAACAAGCGGTAGTTCGTGGGGTTCCATGTACGCAGTATTTCCATGCCGTCTGTTAAACCCCAATCATGAACTGATTACAGGTACTTTGAAAAGAATAGAAGCCAACATCAGCAAAGGCGGTCAGCCTATCCACAACGGTTGGATGACCGATGGTTCATGGATCGCGGTTACCCTTGACAATGTGGCTGAAGTGAAACTTGCTCAAGGCAATGGCGACGCAGCTGCCAGGTATCTCTATTCAAGCCTCAACCATGGAACACCGCTTTATACCTGGTGTGAAGAAAGGGGGCTGGAACCGGGTACCCAAAAAACTTCCGGAGATCGTCAGCATCTTTGGACTCCGGTTGCCGTGGTCCGGATTATTCGGGATATGATGGTGATGGAACAAGACGATGGACTAAACCTTGCGCTGGGATCAGCCCGCGAATGGCTTGGTTCAGAAAAGCCGGTCGGGATTACAAACGCCTGTACCCATTTTGGAATGATTTCTTACCAGATGCAATATGATTCAGCCCGGTTAAAAGTCACCGGTGAAATAAAATTCGAAGAAAATACGGCTGCTGCCTGGGCTAACCTCTATATCCGCTTACCTGAAGGGCTGAAGGTTAAAACGGTCAACCGGGAATCAAAAGCAAAAATGTTGCCTGAAGGGAACGGTATCAGGTGGGAGGCCCCACATGGAGTCATAAAATTCAGCGCCGGTATCAGTCATTAAATAACGACTATCACTTTTAAAATCTCAGCATAACTTACAAAAAAACCTATGAAAAAGTCCGTTATATTTGTTGCAGCAGCGGCAATTATCTGTTTTTTATCCATAAATCCCGGGTTAAAAGCTCTGGAAAAGGTTAAGAAGGAAAAACTTCCTTCTCTGGAGACTGCCGCAAATGTGTCATTCGCATTGGATGGCTATCTGCACAATCGCATCGAAAAGTCAATACAACATTATTTTTTGCAAACACCGGAGTCAAGCCCGGCTATTTTGCAGGTATTTCGTGACCGCGACCGGATACCATTACGCAAGCCGCTGGTGCCCTGGGCCGGTGAGTTTGCCGGGAAATACCTGACAGGCGCCGAACTGGTCTGGCGACTGACACATGATGTTGAGCTGAAAAAGACCATCGATCAGTTTGTACGCGACCTGATTTCATGCCAAGCCGCTGATGGTTATCTGGGGCCTTTCCCGGAAGAATCAAGGCTGACAGGAAAAAACTGGGATGTGTGGGGACATTATCACTCCATGGTCGGACTTATGCTCTACTATGAAGATACCCGGTATGAACCGGCATTAGTGACTTGTAAAAAAGCGGCAGATTTATTGTGCAGAACCTTTGGGCACGGAGGGCCGTCGCTTACCTGTGATGGTTCGGGCGGGCAAATGAACATGGCGGTCTGTCATGGTCTTGTATTGCTCTATGAAAAAACCGGCGTGAAAAAGTATCTCGATCTGGCAAATTATATCGTAGAAGAAGCATGGAACGAAGAAGGCGCAGGGAAATACCTGAATTCCGTATTGGAAGGAAAATCAATCGTTGAATTTCCGCAGCACCGTTGGGAAGCGATACATGACTGGCAGGTACTGGGGGAATTGTATCAGCTGACGGGAGACACGAAATACCGGACTGCCCTGGAGAAAATCTGGCATTATGGCATAGATGGTGACCGGCATAATACAGGTGGAGTTACCGCAGGCGAAGGATTCACAGGTTCTCCGTATAATCAGGGAGCTATTGAAACTTGTTGCACCGTTGCCTGGATTGCATTTTCGGTCGACGTACTTCGAATAACCGGAAATTCACGGGTGGCCGATGAAATTGAATGGAGCACATTGAACAGCGCATTGGGCGCAATTCCTTACAGCGGGAAAGTATGTGCATACAATGTACCCATGAACGGGACCCGTGCCTTTGGCGGTACCGAATTGTCATGGCAATCGCCTATGGCAGGTCCCGACCTGAATTGCTGTGCGGTAAACGCATACCGGCCTCTGGGAATGATTTCGCAATGGGCATTGATGCAATCCCCTGAAGGACCGGTGTTAAACTTCTTTGGCCCGGGGAAAATGACAACAACCCTACCATCGAACAATCAAATGACGCTTACCGAAGAAACCGAATATCCTGTTGAAGGATTGGTAAAGATGACTATAAACCTGAAAAAACCGGAGGAATTCACCTTAAAATTACGAATCCCATTCTGGTCAACGAATACCGGCATTAAAATCAACGGTAAAGCCATTGCCGAAAAAGTTGAACCCGGGACTTATCTTTCTGTCAAACGGACCTGGAAACAAAACGACAAAATTGATCTGTCACTCGATTTCAATTTACGTTTCTCTTACGGTGACAAGGAGTATAATGGCAAAGTATCTGTCTTCAGGGGCCCTATCTTATGTACCTATGATGCCCGGTTCAATGACTTTGACCCGGACAGCATTCCGGAACTGGATGCGGCATCTCTGATATTTGAACGGCAACAGTTTGACGGGACAATTGAACCCTGGATTTATGGTGCGCTGAAAGACAAGTCGGGCGCTAAAATCAATATTTGCGATTTTTCGAGTGCCGGACAAACCGGTAATCAATATTGTTCCTGGTTTACAGTAAAATAATGAATTACGAAATTATGTCGGAAAGAAGAATTATTACCTGCATTTTGTTGCTTTTTGCCAATATGGCTTTCAGCCAGGCAACCCGTTATGTCGATCTGTTTATCTGTACGGCAGGTGATCATGGACAACTTGACCCTTCTGCCACTGTCCCGTTCGGGATGATTAAGCTTGGCCCGGATACCGACCCAGGAAATCACAGCGGGTACGATTTCAATTCCGTAAAAATCTCCGGATTCTCCCATAACCGGATTGGTGGGGTCGGTTGTAACGGAGCCGGCGGAAATTTGAGAATATTGCCCGGGAACGGTGCTAGGATAATGAAAAGCGAACCTTTTATCAAAGAAAGTGAAAAAGCAGTTCCCGGCTACTATTCTGTGAGGTTTGACAACCGGATTTTTGCCGAACTTACTGCTACCAACCAGACCGGTTTTCACCGATATACTTTTCCCGAATCGGAAGAAGCTTCCCTGATGGTCGATGCAGGAAGTTCGTTCGGGGGTACGCTCTCTTTTTCAAAAACGATATTGAACGAACATGAATTTTCGGTACAGGTTTCGGCAAAGAATGTCTGCGGAATAGGGCGCTATACCGTTTATTATCATGTCTGGTGCAGTAAAGAACTGACTGACTATACCGAAAATGGAGGCCAAATAATTTTCAGGTTTAAAACCAAAAAGAATGAAGAAGTTTTACTTCAGGTAACCGCATCGTCAATCAGTCAGGAAGATGCCCGTGAGGAATGGCAGACTGAAACCCGGAAACGAGGTTTCGATGAAGTCAGAAAGGCCGCTTTGGATAAATGGGAACAACTTCTCTCAAAAATCGAAGTAGAAGGAAGAGAAGAATATAAAACCCTGTTTTACACACACCTGTACCATGTTTTCCTGAATCCGGTGAAATCGGAGAACAGGCAGAAAGAATTCAGGGCTACCGACGGGAACTTATATAAGTCCAATGGTTATACCCATTACGATTGTTGGTCGATGTGGGATAATTTCAGAAATAAATTCAGTTTGTATGCTTTGATTGTTCCTGATGTGGCTTCGGATATTGCCAACTCACTGGTCGACTTATACCAGTACGGACTTCCGTATTGGGCCGGCTACTACGAACCATTACCCACAGTCAGAACCGAACATTCCTTGGTTACCCTGCTCGATTTCTATAACAGGGGGATAACAGGATTTGATATTCAGCCTGTTTACCGGAAACTCAGCGCCGAAATAAACAATGTCCAGGAAAATACACCTGATACGAAGCTGGAGCATTCATACGATTTCTGGGCTCTTGCCCAGTTTGCAAAAATTCTGGGCAAACATGTAGATTATCAGTTATATATGCAAAAGTCCCAGGAATACAGGAATATCTGGAAACAGAAATTTCTGGTGATGAATAATAACTCGGATATTATGCATGGTGATGGATTGTATGAAGGTACTATCTGGCAATATCGCTGGCATGTGCAATTCGATGTTGCTGGAATCATCGACATGATGGGAGGGAAAGAGGAGTATTCCAAGCAGTTGGAATATTTCTTTGAGAATAATTTGTATAATCATGGAAACCAGCCGGATATTCATGCTCCATTCATGTTTAATTTCGGTGATAAACCTTGGCTTACCCAAAAATGGGTCAACAAAATTCTTACCAAAGAGATGGTTCAGTATTACGGAACCCATGATAAATGGAAGGTTCCATACGAAGGCAGAATTTATAAAAAGTCGCCTGTCGGCTACATTCCCGAGATGGATGATGATGAAGGGACCATGTCGGGTTGGTATGTGCTGGCTTCAATGGGTTTTTACCCGGTATTGGTAGGTAAACCGGAATTTCAGCTGAGCACCCCTGTTTTTGATAAAGTTACCATTCACCTGCCGGAAGGAAGGGATTTCATAATCGAAACCAAAGGAATCAGCGACACAAATTTTTATATCGGGTCGGCCAGTTTAAACGGTAAACCCTACGACAAATGCTCTATCAATCACGCAGATATCTTGTCCGGGGGGATCCTGGAATACCAGGTTTCTGACAAACCCAATGAAAACTGGGGAAAGGAGCAATAAATCATAAGGGTTCTGATGTTTTAAAATAAACCTGATTAATCAACTAAAAGGGATGACTTTAAACGAAGGTATGAATTTTTGGAAGCCGGCAGATATAAAAAAAATGTATCTTCGGATTTTCGGGCTGTGCCTTATATTATCTGTACTTTATGGCTGCCATCCTAAGAACATTTCAGGGCGAAAAGATTCGGCATCGGAAGAATATTCCGGATTAAAATCGGGACTTGTAAAAGGCTGGAATACGTGGGACACCCGAAGTGTTTTGTCGTATGTTAAACTTCCTGAGGGCTTTTCTGTCAACCTGAAGTTATACGATAAAACGACAAACCAGACTTTAGAAAATGCGCTGATTGGAAGGAAAGAAGAAGGGGCAGAAAAGATAAAACCAGGTCTTCATAGTTACGATGGCTCATATACCGAGCTAGAAATTGAATGGCGGGGAAGGAGGATTATTATCAGGTCTGTTTCCGAAGGGGATGATTTCGGGCTTCTGATCACTCCTGCCAAATCGGACCGGGACATGGAACTGTGGATCAGCCCTGAAATATTATGGGGGAAGCCGGGGAAATCAGTTATCAGCCAATCAGGCATTTGTTTCAATAATGGTTCGGAAAATATTTCTTTTACCATCAATGGGCAGCATGAAGTTGCTGACTCTTTGATCCGTTGCCCGCTGACTGGGACAATACTTGTTTCCTCGTGGAGCGATAAAACCGTTGCGGATATCGAATGGTTAATGAAAAACAAACAGGATGATATTATTGCAGAGAGCGCAAAATACAAATCCGATTCTCTCCTTTATGGTGCAATGCAATCGGTATTGTCATGGAATGTAATTTATGAGCCAGAGAAGGACAGGGTCATTGTCCCCGTCAGCCGGCTTTGGAACTGTGGCTGGGGAGGATGGGTCCTTTTTGACTGGGATACGTATTTCTCTGCCATGATGCTTTCCCTTGACCATAAAAATCTGGCTTATGCGAATGCCATTGCAGTAACCAGGGGAGTTGCCCCAAAAGGTTTTATTCCCAATTTTTCATCGGGTATCGGAACCAGCGAAGACCGTTCGCAACCTCCGGTGGGATCGTTAGTGGTAAAAGAAATTTTTAAAAAATACCGTGAGGAATGGTTTCTCCGCGAAGTATACGACGATTTGCTGAGCTGGAACCGCTGGTGGGATAAGAATCGGAATATTGACGGGTATTTGTGCTGGGGATCTGATGTATACGAAACGGACTCAAAAAATGCCAGTTTACTGAGAACAGTGGGTGAAAAGCAGGCTGCCATGTATGAGTCGGGGCTGGATAATTCGCCCATGTATTATGATGCGGCATTCGACTCGGTTGCCCACAGGCTAATGCTTGCAGATGTGGGTTTGATGAGCCTGTATATCTCCGACTGCCTGAATCTTGCAGAAATTGCCGCAGTCATTGGCAAACCGGCCGATGAAAAAGAGTTGCTCCACCGGGGTGAAGCATACAGGAATAAACTGGAATCACTTTGGGACGACAAGTTCGGTTTGTATTTAAATAAGGATCTTGTAACGGGGAAGTTCAGCTATGTTTTGTCACCAACCCTTTTTTATCCGCTTATCGCCAAAGTGCCAACTCAGGCAAAAGCAAGGCGGATGATCGACGGACACTTTTTTAACCCCAGTGAATTCTGGGGCGAATGGATAATACCTTCCATTTCGCGGAATAATGCGTATTTTAAACGGCAGGATTATTGGCGCGGCAGGATCTGGGCACCGATGAATTACCTTGTTTATCTCGGCCTGCGTAATTACAACCTGCCTGATGCCCAAAAAGCATTGGCCGAAAAATCGGCAAAACTGTTGCTTCAGTCATGGACCGGGGAAAGGCATGTTTATGAAAATTACAATACAATCCATGGTACCGGGAATGACCGACTGAACAGTGATGGTTTTTATCACTGGGGGGCATTGCTGGGATATATATCCCTTATTGAAGACGGATATGTACTGCCTCCTGAAACCAATCTTACGGTGGAATTGAAAAGGAAATATCCAAATTTTTAAAGTTGATAGCTGAAGGTGTTGTGTTTAAAAAGATTTAAAAAATTAAGTATTATGACTGGTATTAATAGATACAGGAATGGAATGCTGAAAATCATCACGGTTTTTTTTATCTTGTTTTTGTTTGCCTGCCAGGTCTCTGGAGGGGGGAGAGATCCGAAATCTTTTTCATTTGTGCAAATGACAGATACCCAGTTGGGATTTGGCGGTTATGCACATGATCTGCAAACGTTTGAACAGGCTGTAAAACAGATCAATGAATTAAAGCCTGATTTTGTGATTATTTGTGGCGACCTGGTTCATGTCCCCCACGACAGTTCATATGCCGACTTTATCAGGATCAGAGAGAAGTTTTCCATGCCCTGTTATTGCGTCCCGGGGAATCACGATATGGGAAAGTTGCCCGATGACAAAACCTCCCTTGTTCTTTACAGGAAGGTGATCGGAAAAGATTATTACAGTTTCAGACACAAGGGATATTCGTTTATTATTACGAACACCCAACTATGGAAGGCAGACGTGAAAAATGAATCTGCCCGGTTCGACACATGGTTTATGGAAACCTTGCGAAAACTGGCGAAAAAAGGACATCCGCTGTTTGTAATGGGACATATTCCTTTATATGTGTCAGATCCGGAGGAAAAACAGGAGTATTTCAATTTCGATCCTCCGAAAAGGAAAGAAGTTCTGGATTTATTCACTGAAAATAATGTGATTGCTTACCTTTCCGGGCATACCCACAAGCTGGTCTGCAACGATTATGAAGGGGTTCAGCTGGTAAGTTGTGAAACGACAAGTAACAACTTTGACAAACGCCCGTTCGGATTCCGGGTATGGAAAGTTACTTCCGGATCAGTAAGTCATTGTTTCATTCCTTTGGAATTATAGCCGGCCCCGGAATTCCAACTTTTTGTAACCGAACCGCGAATCTCAAAAACCTGAAATCAACCAATAAAGATCGAACTTCATGA
>CAYWTT010000148.1:0-6631 GCA_964461245.1 uncultured Prolixibacteraceae bacterium
TTCGGAAGAGTTGGTTGCACTGAGGATCAGGGCTTCACGCAGTAAAGCCGACCTGGATTACCACCTGTTCCAGTTTAACCAGCTGGAAGAGGCCAGGTTGCAGCCCGGGGAGCAGGATATGCTGGAAGAGGAACAAAATGCACTTCAGCATGCCGAAGAGATAAGGGGAGCCCTCGACTGGCTGGCTGATCTGCTGCAGGGCGACCATCTGCCGGTTGTCTCCCGGATCAAGGAAGCTGCCGGGAGAATGGATAAAATCTCCGGGTTTCTCAGGGAGGCCGCTGAAATCAAAGACAGGCTCAGTTCCGTACAGATAGAGCTGAACGACCTTGCCCGGGAAACTGCTTTACTTGCCGATAAAACTGCCTTCCATCCCGGCCGTCTGGCCGAAATCTCCCAAAGACTCGACCTGATCTATTCCCTGGAACAAAAACACCAGCTTTCTTCCGTGGAAGAACTGCTAACCCTGAAAGAGGAACTGGGAATGAAAATCAAAGAGGTAAACCATTATGACGAGGAGTTATCACGAAGGGAAAAGGAACTTGCGGCAGCCGAAACGGAAATGAGATCGGCAGCTGCTTTGCTGACCGGTTCACGGATCAGGGTGATGCCGGAAATCGAAACGGGTGTGACCGTTGTGCTGAAACAACTGGCTATTCCTCATGCCCGTTTCAGGGTGGAACATGAAGCCAAGCAACAGCTTACGGTCATGGGGGCCGATCACGTTCAGTTTTTATTCAGCGCAAACCGGGATTCCGAACCCGCAGAAATCTCGAAAATTGCATCCGGAGGGGAAATCTCCAGGGTCATGCTCGCCTTGAAAACCCTCGTGTCCAATTCCAACATGCTGTCGACTGTAATTTTCGATGAGATCGATGCCGGTATCTCGGGAGAAACTGCGCTGAAAATGGGCCAGATCCTGAAAAATCTTTCCGGAGGGATTCAGGTTATCAACATCACCCATTTACCCCAGATCGCCGGCAAAGGAGATCACCATTACCGGGTTTCAAAAGTGGATGACGGTTCGGGAACTTATATCTCCATCCGGAAACTCACCCCCGAAGAACGGCTGGAAGAACTGGCCAGGATGGTGGGTGGCGATGATCCCTCGGAATCGGCACGCAAAGCAGCCAGGGAGATGCTCACCCTCTGATCCCTATCCCCCGCAGCTTTACACCAAATGCAAAGAGCAAAGAGCAAGGAGCAGTTTTTCATTCTGGTTATTAATCTGTCACACTGATTGATTCACCAATCACTTTTTTACTTAAATTGTGCTGTATTACGAACTTTTTTGATCAAACCGCTAATTAACATAACCATGGCACTGTTGGATGAATCGAAATATCTGAAAGGCGACAATGACCAGATGTATTGTTTCGCCGGTTTTCCCAGCACAAAAATCTATGACGATTCCACCGGATCAGGATGGAAGGAACATCTTCTCTTCGGCGATTATATCAGAATAACCAACCCGGAGGTGAAAAACGACAGGGTCAGGGTATCATCCCGGGGATCCGAAGGATGGATAAAAGTTGCTGAAATCAACACGGAAAGGGTACTGGAGGTCAATTTCGTGGATATCGGACAGGGTGACGGATGCCATATGGTCACCCCCGACGACCAGCAAATCCTGATCGATGCGGGGGAATTCGACAATATGAACCGCTATTTATGGTGGAGGTTTTACCTTTATAACAAGACAAAGCCGCTTCCTTTTAATTTCAAAGTCATCATCAGTCATTCGGATGAGGACCATTATAAGGGTTTTGAACCGATATTTCAGAATGACAAAATAAGGATTTCACATGTCTACCACAATGGAATAGTGGAGAGACCCGGAGAGGATTCTCCGTTTGGGAAGGTGGAAAACGGTTACATCTATTCAATTGTGAAGGATTCCGATCAGATGAAACAGATCATCAGCGATCCTCAAAAACGGGCCGGAGCATACTCTTCCTACCCACAGGCTCTCTATCAGTGTCTGAAGAACAACCCGGAGGTAACTTTCAGGATGATCTCGGCCGAAGATGGTTATCTGGAAGGGTTCGATCGCGGGAAACTTATTAACGGGAAGAGATTTTCCATTGAAATCCTGGGGCCGCTGGTCAGCCGCATCAACGGGATTCCGGCCCTGAAATCAATGAAGGATGCCGGTAAGGACAAGAATGGACATTCGGTGCTGATCAAGATTGTATACGGGAATGCCCGGATTCTCCTCGGAGGGGATATTAATGAGGAATTCGGAGAGATGATCACTGGTTATTACCGTCCCGCAGGGAATGAGGTCCCCCGTCTTCAGGCTGATGTGGCCAAGGCCTGCCACCACGGAAGCAGCCACTTCCATTATGGTTTTATCCAGACGGTCAATGCCCTGGCCACCATTATTTCCAGTGGCGATGATGAGAACTTCTCCCATCCCCGACCCGATGCACTGGGAGCTTTCGGAAAATGTGGATATGGAGACAAACCGCTGATATTCAGTACTGAAATCGCCCGTTCCAACAAGGATATCACCCTGAAGAAAGTGGAGGAGATCGTTAGAAGGAGGGAGACCGTTAAAAGTGCTGAGGCTGAGTTGAAACAGATCACAGATTCCGCAAAACCCGAAGATATCCGTAAAGCGAAGAAACTGCGCACCCAGATCTCGGTCAACAACAAGGCCATCAACTCCAACCTGACGAAATACGGTATGATCAATCTCCGGACCGACGGAAATCTGATGATCATAGCCCAGAAACTGGAAAGACCATCGGGCACAAGCAAATGGGATATACTGAGACTGAAGTATGACAGCCATTCTGGCCGGTTTGAAAGAATGGAATAATCCTGAAATAATATTTAAATTTGATAAAAAAATGAAAGAACTGATTGCATGCTGCGGAATAAACTGTGAAGGTTGTGAAGCTAGGATAGCCACCTTCCGCAACGACGATGCCATGTGTAAAGAGGTGGCGGAAAAATGGTCTGCCATGTTTAATTCACCGGGGATTACGCCCGATTCCATTAATTGCACCGGCTGCAGAACGGAAGGGGTGAAGTTTACACATTGTCTATACACCTGTGAAATTAGGAAATGTGTCGTTTCAAAAAGTTTTGATACCTGTGCAGAATGTCAGGAAATCGACTCCTGCCAGATTGTCGGTCCCGTTTTCGGGGCAGTTCCTGAAGCCCGGTCCAACCTTCGGTCATTGAGCTGAAGCTTCACAACCCGGAATCCGGGAGGTGAATAAATTCCGGTGAACCATTTCGCCTTTGCTGTGTTTAAATGAATCACAGTTTAAATGAATTGAAATACCATGTCAAAGCAGGAAATTAAATTGGATTGGCTCGAAAAAATGGCTTTCAGAACGGAGGTAAACGGGCATGAATTGGTAGTGGATGCTTCCGTGGAGGGAGGCGGAGAAGACCGCGGACCTCGTCCCAAACCGTTAATGATGGTCGCGCTGGCCGGATGCACGGGAATGGATGTGGTTTCCATCCTGAAGAAGATGCGGGTGCAGCCTGAATCGTTTTCGGTCAGGGTGGTCGGAGAACTGACCGATGAACATCCCAAGCACTTTATTGGCATGCATGTGATTTATGAGTTCAAAGGAAAAGATCTGCCAATGGATAAACTGGTGAAGGCGGTGAATCTTTCTGAAGAGCGGTATTGCGGAGTCAGTGCCAGTTTGAAGAAAGCCATGAGGATCACTACAGAGATTGTGACCACGGAATAAATAAATAAATAGGATGAATGCATTGGTAATCATAGGTATTGCAGCAGCAGTGCTGGCAATCTGGATAGCCTGGTCTTACACCAGAACGAAGAAATCTTCGCCTGTAGCCAATCATCCCAATGTAAGGAATCTGACACAGAATAACTTTAAACAGATGACTGCCGGAGGTCTGATCCTGGTTGATTTCTGGGCTTCCTGGTGCGGGCCATGCAAACTGGTGGCCCCCATCCTGAATGAAATTGCGGAAGAGCAACGGGGAAAGCTGAGGATCGGTAAGGTCAATGTGGACAACCAGCAGGCACTGGCTGCCAAATTCAAGGTTCGTAACATTCCGACCCTGATCCTTTTCAGAAATGGAAAAGAGGTTAAACGCATCGTGGGGGCCAAGACCAAAAAAGGATTACTGTTGGAAATTGCAGAATTTCTCGGCTGATTTTTTCAGCGTAAAGACTATAGGCCCTACGGGTGGGCTTTTTGCCCTTTCTCGTCTAAGCCGATACTCCCCGCCCGACTGAACAGGACAGTCGTCCGCCCGTTCCGGTTCGGACGGGTTCGGGCGGGCGTTTCGCTTCGTGCTCCATGCTCTTAGCTCTTCTTACCTACTGAACCCGTTACGGGGCCACGCTTCGGATGCTTGGTTCATATCCCGGAGCAGCGCCGCTTACCGGTCTCTTCCCGGAAATTTAATGCCGGCCTCCTTGCGGATGCGGTCAAGGGTTTCCATCATATCGAGGGTGAAGCCGAGCGGCTGCATGTCACTCTCAGTTTTTCCGGCATCGAGGCATTCCATCACGTGGGCTGCTTCATGCTGATAGCCGTTCCCCGGCTGATCGAATGAGAAAGTCTCCTCCCGGTTGTCGCGGTGCCAGACGGTAACTGTCGTTGGCGCCATCCACCGGCGGGCCATCCTGACAGAACCAAATTCACAGTTGTACTCCGTAGTTACAAATGAATAGGTTTCAAAACTGGAAAAGAGGGAAGCCAGTTCTCCCCCTGGGTACCTGAAAACCATGGCAATGCTCTCTTCCGCGCCGGTAGGGGCAAAAGTGGCCAGGGCTTTTATTTTTTCAGGTTTCCCGAGAAGGGATAAGGCTGCAAAAACGGGATAAATCCCGATGTCGAGCAGGGAACCTCCACCCAGATTCACATTGTACAATCTTGCATCGGGGTCTTTGGGTGCATTGAAGGCAAAATCAGATCGAACCAGTTTCAAGGCACCCAATTCGCCTGAGCGGATGATATCCACTGTTTTGATAAAACTGGGCTGAAAACGCGTCCAGAAGGCCTCCATCAGGAATAGTCCCTTCTTGCGGGCAGTGTCGACCATCTCCTTTGCCTCATTTAATGTAAGAGCGAACGCCTTTTCATTTAAGACAGCTTTCCCGTTTTGCAGACATAACATCACATGATCGTGATGATGGGAATGGGGGGTGGCCACATACACGACATCCACGGCCGGATCAGATACCATCTCTTCATAACTCCCGAAGGCCCGTGAAAAGCCAAGTTCAGCAGCAAAAGCCTCTGCCTTCGAAAGGTCGCGCGAAGCTGCCCCATACAGGCATGCATTGGGTAGCAACTTCAGGTCGTTACAGAATTTACGGGCAATCTTTCCACATCCCAGGACTGCCCAGTTATAAATTTTTGACATATACGATATATTTATAATTATTTGTTGTCATTATGCCTTCGGCGTCGCAATGCATCCGTGTACCAAAAGAGGCAGGACAGATAAAGACCTGATTTTTGCCAGAAACAAGATTACGATTTTTTTAGGTAAAACAAAAACAGATTAATTATAATTGTAAATAGTACAAAAAGAAAACATAACAGGGAAATTTGTATATTTGAGTTTTCGGGAGATTTTTTCTCTGGATTACACATCTGGAACGGATTCCGGATTTGTGGACCATTATGGTGTTCCGGGCGGGGAAAACCGGTATGCTGACATAAATTATCACTATAACTAAATTAAACGCAACCATGAAAAAATCTTTGTTCTTGGCTTTTTTTAGTTTGTGCTGTACACTTTTCCTTTTTGCCGGGGAGAATTTCACGGTCAGGGGATTGTGTGTGGGTGCTCCTGCCCGTGAGGATGTCGAAGAGTTTGTTACCCTGATTGAACGGGAGCTGGCGCCTGCTGGGGTAAATACCCTGATCCTGAGGGTGGATTTTAATTATAAATATAAGAGCCATCCCGAGCTGGCCGGTGAAAAACCGCTGGAAAAGCGGGATGTGAAGAAATTGGTGAATATTTGCAAAGCGCATCATATCAGGCTTATTCCGCAGATCAACCTGCTGGGGCATCAGTCCTGGTCAACCAAAGCAGGGAAATTGCTGGAGGTCTATCCTGAGTTTGATGAAACTCCGGGGATCCAGTTTCCGGAGGAATATAAATGGCCGAATCCTGATGGCTTATACTGTAAAAGTTATTGTCCGCTTCATCCCGATGTGCACAGGGTTGTTTTTGAACTGATGGATGAATTGTTGGATGTATTTGAAACCGATGCTTTTCATGCGGGAATGGATGAGGTGTTTTACATTGGTCACAGGCAGTGTACGCGTTGTTATGGCAAGGATCCGGCCGTATTATTCGCCGGGGAAGTGAATGCGATCCATGACCATCTGGCACAGCGCGGGAAGGAGCTCTGGATATGGGGTGACAGGCTGATAGACGGTAAAACAACCGGAATTGGGGAGTGGGAGGCGAGTTATAACAATACCTGGCGGGCCGTTGACCTGATCCCGACCGATGTGGTGATATGTGACTGGCATTATGAAAGGGCTCATCCCACGCCTGTACTCTTCGCTGCCAAAGGTTTCAGGGTAGTGGCCTGTCCGTGGAGAAACAAAGAGGTGGCTGTTGAACAGGCAGCCCTGCTCAGCAGTTTGTTGAAGAACGCCTCCAAAGCCAT
>CAYWTT010000148.1:6641-8219 GCA_964461245.1 uncultured Prolixibacteraceae bacterium
GTGTTATGCCGGAATGGTGCATACCTATTGGAGTTCAGCCCGCCATTTCATGGACGGGATGGCCGGAAAAACGGAAAAGGCTGCTGCTGATTCATCCGTTGCCTGCTTCAAAGAAATGGTAAAAATCTGGTAATTTTCATTTTCGTTCCGGGAGAAGTGTCCTGATCTGAAGGGTTCTCCGAATGATTTTCCAAAAAATATCAAAAACATTTGTTTGACAACTCAAAAAGTATTTATTTTGCAGTCCGTTTTAGAAAGGTATATATTAGTAAATCACGATCATAAGAAATGTCAAGAGTTTGTCAGATCACCGGAAAAAAAGCCTTGATCGGGAATCATGTTTCTCACTCAAAAAGGCGTGTAAAAAGGAAATTCAACGTCAACCTGTTCGATAAGAGATTTTATTTACCTGATGAAGACCGTTGGGTAACTTTGACTGTTTCGGCTGCAGGATTGCGGACCATCAACAAAATCGGGATCCAGAACGCTTTAAACAAAGCAGTTGAATCCGGGTATATCGCTAACGTTTAATCTGTTTGAAAAATGGGAAAGAAAGCTAAAGGAAACAGGGTACAGGTAATCCTGGAATGCACTGAACACAAGAGCAGCGGAATGCCCGGAACTTCCAGGTATATCACCACGAAGAACAGGAAAAATACCACTGAGCGTTTGGAGTTGAAGAAATACAACCCCATTCTGAAAAAGGTAACCGTTCACAAAGAAATTAAATAAGTTGAACCATGGCAAAGAAAACAGTTGCAACATTGCAGACCGGATCTGGTAAGAGTTATTCCAAGGTGATCAAAATGGTTAAATCACCCAAAACCGGTGCTTACACTTTCAAGGAAGAGATCGTGGCAAATGAAGAAGTAACCGAATACTTCAAGAAATAGTCACTGAAAAGGATATGCATAAAAAGCTTTCATCAGGGATGGGAGCTTTTTTTATTGCTTTTTCTTACCTTCGTCTAATCAGATTATCAGTCAAATGGGAATTTTCGGAATATTCAGCAGGGAAAAAAAAGAGAATCTGGATCAGGGACTGGCCAAAACCAGGGAAAGCGTATTCAGCAAGATCAGCAGGGCTATTGCCGGTAAATCAAAGGTGGATGAATCGGTGCTTGATGATCTGGAAGAGATCCTTATATCTTCGGATGTAGGGGTGGAAACCACCCTGCGGATCATTGAAAGGATTGAAAAGAGGGTTTCCCGTGATAAATATGTTGGATCGGGGGAACTGAACCATATCCTCCGGGAGGAGATCATGGCTTTGCTGGAGGAAAACCAATCGGGCGATGTTTCCGATTTTGAACTTGATGGCCGAAGCAGCCCCTATGTGATCATGGTGGTTGGCGTGAATGGGGTGGGAAAAACAACCACCATAGGGAAACTGGCCTGGAATTTCAAACAGGCTGGTAAGAGTGTGTTGCTGGGAGCTGCCGATACTTTCCGGGCTGCCGCAATCGATCAGTTGCAGATATGGGCCGACAGGGTACAGGTTCCCATTGTCAGACAAAAGATGGGTTCCGATCCTGCTTCCGTGGCGTTCGATACCCTGAAATCAGCCAAAGCCAACGGG
>CAYWTT010000149.1:0-8167 GCA_964461245.1 uncultured Prolixibacteraceae bacterium
GGAGGCGACCCCCCTTCTTCCCCCGAAAAGCAGAATTCCCCGGCAAGAAAGGGCAAACGGCCCATGCCCCAAGGAAAGAAGCCATGAAGAAAATATGAAAAATAATCAACCTGTACGCTGAATTTGCCGAAAATTATATGGCCCTGCCGGTTATCAAAGGGATTAAATCAGAAAATGAACGTTTTGCCGGAGCGGTGGAAACCTATTGCATTGAATCACTGATGCAGGACGGTAAAGCCCTTCAGAGTGGAACCTCCCACTTTCTTGGCCAGAATTTCGCCAGGGCTTTTGACGTTACCTTTGCCAGTAAGGAGGGTACTCTTGACTACGTTTGGGCTACCTCCTGGGGCGTCTCCACCCGTTTGATGGGAGCCCTGGTTATGGCCCATTCTGATGACAACGGGCTGGTGTTGCCTCCCAAACTTGCCCCTATCCAGGTAATCATTGTTCCCATTTACAAAAAAATGGAAGAGTTAGCCCTGATCTCAGCCAGTGTGGACGAAATCATCCCGCGGCTGAAAGCAAAAGGTATTTCGGTGAAATACGACGACAATGACAATAAAAAACCGGGATGGAAATTTGCAGAGTATGAACTCAAGGGAGTGCCCGTACGCCTTGCCATCGGTCCCCGGGATCTCGAAAACGGAACGGTAGAACTGGCCCGCCGTGACACGCTGACGAAAAAAGTCGTGCCGGTTGACCACATAGAAGAGGTGATTGAAAAACTGCTCGCCGAAATCCAGGAGAACATCTACTCGAAAGCTTTGGTGTTCAGAAATGCCAATATCCGGAGAGCCGATACCTGGGAAGAATTCAAACAGCTGCTGGAAGAAAAAGGCGGATTCATCTCTGCCCATTGGGACGGAACCGGCGAAACGGAACAAAGAATCAAAGACCAAACCAAGGCTACCATCCGTTGCATCCCGCTGGATGCTGAACCGGAAGAAGGAAAATGTATTTTGACCGGAAGGCCTTCTCCAAGAAGAGTCTTGTTTGCATTGGCATATTAAACCGAGATTAAAACGACGATTATGAAATCCGATATCAGGCAAATTGCTGAACGCATGAAGGGATTGCGGGATGTACTCGGTCTCAGCACGGCCGACTGCGCAAAAACACTGGAGATCAGTCAGGAATTGTATGAAAGTTATGAAACCGGGGAAACCGATATTCCGGTTACTTTTCTGATCCGGTTTGCAGCGGCTTACCACCTCGAACTGACCACCCTACTCACAGGGGAGGCTCCCAAAATGCACGGATATGCCCTCACAAGGAAAGATCAGGGCACCTGGGTCGATCGCCGGAAAGAATACCGGTACCAAGCCCTGAATGAGCATTTTATTCATAAAAAGGCATCTCCTTTCCTGGTAACGGTCGATCCGGGGAAAAAAGAAGATCCCGTTCCGCTTTACCGGCATGAAGGGCAGGAGTTCAACCTGGTACTCTCTGGCAGGCTGATGCTGGTTATAAACGGGAAAGAGCTGGTTCTCAACCAGGGGGATTCCATCTGGTTCGATTCCGGACTTTCCCATGGGATGAAGGCGCTGGATGAAAAAGAGGTAAAATTCCTGGCAATTGTATTTTAACTTTAAGATGATTTTAGCTGAAAAATATTTGGAAAAAAGCAGATTCTCCGGTCTGGATGACTTTCAGGAGAACCTGAAGCTGATAATTCCGTCGGATTTCAACTTCGGATATGATGTGGTGGATGCCTATGCCCAATTGGAACCTTCCAAAATTGCGCTGGTATGGACAAATGACAAAGGGGGCCACCGGAATTTTACCTTCTCGGATATCAAACGATACAGCGACCAGGCTGCTTCCTGGTTTCAGTCGCTGGGGATCAGACACGGCGATAAGGTGATGCTTATCCTTAAACGGCGCTATGAATTCTGGCTTGCCGTGATTGCCCTTCATAAACTGGGAGCAATCTGCATTCCTGCCACCCACCTTCTCAAGAAAAAAGACCTGATCTACCGGAATCAGGCAGCCGGGATAAAAGCCATTGTGACGGTCGGTGAAGAGAGTATCCTCCAGGAACTGGAACTTGCGCTGCCTGAGTCACCGACCGTGGAAATCAAAATTTCCGTTGGGCCCGTGATCCCCGAGGGCTGGGAAAGCTTCTCTGAGGGAACAGCTAAAGCTGCTCCCTTTGTTAGACCGGAAAAACGGACGGCAAACAACGATGTTTCCATGCTGTACTTTACTTCCGGCACTACAGGGAATCCCAAAATGGTAGCCCATGATTTCACCTATCCGCTGAGTCACATTACCACGGCCATGTTCTGGCATAACGTCAGGGAAAACGGGCTTCATCTCACCGTAGCCGATACCGGCTGGGCAAAGGCTGTTTGGGGAAAACTCTATGGACAATGGCTCTCGGGATGCGCGGTTTTTGTCTATGACCATGAAAAATTCACTCCTTCCGATATGCTGACTATGATCGGAAAGTACAGGATAACCTCCTTTTGTGCTCCCCCGACCATATACCGGTTTATGATCCAGGAAGATTTCTCGAAATATGATCTCTCCTCTCTGGAATATTGTACCGTAGCCGGAGAACCTCTCAACGGAGAAGTGTACAACCGGTTTCTGCAGCTCACCGGTTTAAAACTGAGGGAAGGATTCGGCCAGACCGAATCGGTTGTGGCCATTGGCACATGGCCCTGGATGCAACCCAAACCGGGATCCATGGGCGTTCCCAATCCTATTTATGACATTACCATCATTCATCCCGAAGGAAGGCTTTGTGAAGAGGGTGAAACAGGGGAAATCGTCATACGTACCGACAAAGGTGTTCCCCCCGGGTTGTTTAAAGGGTATTACCAGGAACCTGAAAGAACGGCTTCAGTTTGGTATGACGGGCTCTATCACACCGGCGACCTTGCCTGGCGCGACGAAGACGGCTATTTCTGGTTTGTGGGCCGTCTCGACGATGTAATTAAAAGCTCGGGCTACCGGATCGGTCCCTTTGAAGTGGAAAGTGCCCTGATGGAACATCCCGCTGTGGTTGAATGCGCTGTTACCGCCGCCCCTGATGAAATAAGGGGACAGGTGGTGAAAGCCACCATTGTGCTGGCTCCTGAATACCAGCCTGGAAACGACCAGTTGGCTAAAGAGATACAGGAACACGTGAAAAACTCCACGGCTCCTTATAAATACCCTCGGATCATTGAATTTGTGAAAGAATTGCCCAAAACAATCTCAGGAAAAATCAGGAGGGTGGAAATCAGGGAAAAGGATGAATAGCATCACCAAATATCCATCCTTACCGCCAGGAAAGTGTCAGTGGTTATGATGTAGGAACATTGCAGTCTGTCTTTCTGACCGGTGTACTATCGTCTCTGAAAATATCGTCCGTTGTATAACAGGTATTTTTCACCCGACTGCCATACATCGGTTCCTTTTTCCCTGATCAGCAGCTCATCCAAGACAAATTCAGCATTTGGAATCACATTATTTCTGACCGACAACTGCAAAATTTCATCGTCCGACCGGGTTTCCGTCTCCAGTTCCACCAGAGCCCACTCCCCCTGATAGGCTTTCAGATGGCGGAAAAAGTCGGTATTAATCCGCTTGACCTGGCCATCCTTTTTATTCAGATGAACCACCTCCAGGTTACCCCTGACCGTTCCGTCCTCCTGGAACGAATGTATCCAGCAACCAATAACCAACCTTCTTCCTTTTGGAACTCCGGTTAACGTATCGGTATAAAGCCGACACCACTTTCCCGATCTGAACGAAAATGCACCGGAACCTCTCATAGGCGTTTTGCAATCTGTTGCATCAAAGGAGATTTGACGCAGGTAGGCCGCTGAATCAGAAACAGTGCAATTCCCCGACTGAAACTGAATTTCACTTTCATAGCGTTCAAAAATCCGACGGCGCCAGGTTTCGTGCAGACTTTTAACAGTGGAAACCGGAAGTGCAAACATGGTCCATCGATCGGTTTCATAGACCTTTTCGCATCCCCGGATCAGCCAAGCCTCAGATTCGGAAAGCACATATCCTTTCATCCAAAAGACCAGAAAAGGCCTGCTGTCGGAAAGAAAATCAACCAGTTCTAACCTTTGCAAAGCTTCCTTGTATAAAGCATCATTCATGAAAGTCTGCGAAAGGGAGGTGCGGCTGAGAATTACTCCTGTGGTGGGCAAACCAGTCTTCAGCGAGGCAATCAGGGTGTTGCATTTCGATTGATCGGTGCCTTCTGACCATAAATTCTCCGAGCCGATGTGAAAACCAGGAAGGGGGATGATAGCCTGGTAGTCGGATGGGTTAAGCTCAGTTACCCATTGGTTGACCGACAGCAGATTTTGCCGGTCCTCCAGTTCAGAAATCCGGTTTTTTAAATGAACAGCAATCCCGTTCACATTAAAGGCACTTTCTGTCCAAAGCAAAATCAGGGCGCAAACGGCCGCAATTTTCCATTTAATGTCCTGATCAGTAACATACGCTTTATGATATAAGGCTGCAAATACCACAATATTAATCATATAAAAGAACAGCCACGAGAAACGGGCCAATACCCTCAACTGCCGGAACAAAGCCACCTGGCTGAAAAAACCCTTCAACCCGAAAATGAAAGGTATTCCGAATGAAAACAACAAGGCAACCACAGAAATCCAAAACAATACATTCACCGGTTTTACGTGGTTAACCTTGTGGAAAATCTCTTTCCGGGAGATCCTGCGGAAAAGGAAAAACAAACCGGCAAGTATGCCAGCCAAAGCTACCGTACCAATGTAAGCATGTGATTCCCAGGGTATATGGTCAAAAACGGTCAATATTCTGGACACAAAAGCCCAGGGTACCCCCGAGGGCAAAAACACACCGGCAGGATGGGCAAAACTGCTCTGGTATCCAAAGGGATAAGACGGCCGGTCGGTGGCTTCATCCAAACTGATGACCCTAAACTGAAGCAGAAGGAGCGGAATGATGTACTGGATGGATAAATGAAGCAGGTCACGATACCAGTAAGTCGAAGCTTTCCGATAATAAGCAAACCTGAAAAGCCAGTATCCACCAATCAGAAATCCGAAGAAACCCAGATAATAAAAATGCATCATACCGGCCACCCAGGTTGTAATTCCCATCCCCACGGAATAGATCAGCCAACGGGAACAGTCAAAACGGATGATAAGCCAGGCCATCAGGGGGATCCAGAATACCCATGCCAGTGAGAAGTGACCTCACAGCCGGCCGATCTGCGGAGAAAGAAAGGCAATTCCCACTGATGCCACTGCAGCATACCACCATTTTACATCAGCCTCCGTCAGAATTAGGCACAGGAACACAGCCCCGGCCAAAACCGAGAACAACATCAGCAGGTTGATAATTGCCACGGTATGATCCCTGATATCCCCGATATTTTCCGAAATGAACCGGATTGAATTCACAACCGGTGGCTGCCCGTCGGTGAATGGCAGCAGCTCCCCAAAGGGGTAGTTCATCCCGGCACTTCGGAATGTCGTCGTATCATGTTCAACATGATATAAAGCCACAAAATAAGCCTTTAACCCGTCTCCGGTCGTGGAAAAATAATATTTGCCGGGATCCCTGATGATCTTTCCGAAGAAGATCATCAGGATAACCAACGATAACACTCCCGATAACAATATTCCGTATAGCCTTTCCTTCATAACCGGATGAATCGAGTTTCAATTTACAAAATAAGTTATATTTACATGGTTTTTATTACCCGACGGAATGAATCAACCTAAAAAAATATCACTGGTTTTCTCGGTTTTCAATGAAAAGGAGACATTGCCGGCATTAATACACCGGGTAAATCAGATCATTGCCACTCTCCCCTTTCACTTTGAGCTGATATTCATAGATGATGGAAGCATCGATGGTTCCGACCAGGTGATCCGTGGATTTTCCGGGCATGCAACCCCCAACGTCAAAATCAGACTTTTCAGCCTTTCCCGTAACTTCGGGCACGAAGCTGCTATGATTGCCGGAATTGATCATGCCTCCGGCGATGCGGTTATCTGTATGGATGCCGATCTTCAGCATCCCCCGGAAATGATCCCGGAAATGATTGCCCGTTTCGGGGAAGGCAATCATATTGTGACCATGATCCGCAGTAAAAACGAAGGGGTATCCAAACGGTCAGCCTGGTTTTCAAGGCTCTTCTACCGGCTTATCAATAAAACATCTGCCATCCGTTTACAGGAAAATGCCTCTGATTTTTTCCTTATTTCGCAACAGGTGGCGGATATACTGAGAAATGATTTCAGGGAACGCAAACGTTTCCTCCGGGGTATTATCCAGACAATCGGCTTTCCGGCCGTTTCCCTGACCTACACCGCCCCGGCCCGGGCAGCCGGAAAATCCAAGTATTCACTGTTCAAACTCACCACACTCAGCCTCAACGCAATTACTTCCTTTTCTAAAGCGCCACTGTACCTGGGTGTTTGGTTTGGTTTCTTTTTTGCCCTTCTTTCTGTGATTTTGAGTCTCTATTCCCTCTGGATCTATTTTTTCGGAGTCACTCCCCCATCCGGTTATACAACCATCATTCTGTTCCTGAGCATCAGCTTCTCCATCCTTTTCTTTTTGGTCGGTATTATCGGAATTTATGTCGGGTATCTCTTTGACGAACAAAAGAAAAGACCCATCTATATTATTAAAAAAACTGATAGCTCAGAAAATAATCCTACTACCCAAATCTAATTCATTTCATATGCAGAAAAAAAAATACGGTTGCCTCCTGGCGATCATTCCGATGATATACTCCTTTACAGGATTCTATTTCAATCAGTTAATCGGCATTTTTTCACTCCGGAATATGGATCCCGAATACATCTATTTTCTCAGCGGACTGGGAATTGCCAACGGCCACTTTCACCTTGGCCATTTCGATAATCCGGGAACCCCGCTCCAGATCCTGATCGGAATCACCTACAAAATGGTTTATTGGTTCCGACCAGGTGAAACACCTTTTATGGAGGATGTATTCCTGAATTCCGATCTATATCTTAACATGGCCAACCACTTGGTATTGGTGTTGGTTTCTATTGCGCTCCTTATCTGCGGCATGGCTGTTTACAGGATTACCGGAAAATTAGCACTCGCCCTGCTGGTTCAGACTGCACCCTTTTATTCGGAAATCACCTATGATATTATCGGCCGCCTGGTCCCCGAATTGCTGCTTCCTATTCCTGTGCTGATTCTGTCGGTTCTGCTACTGAAGCATCTGTACCACGACGATTTCATCCACCGGAAAAGAACCATTCTCTGGCTTGCCCTGACTTGCGCATTCGGCCTTTCCATAAAAATGTCCTTCATCCCGGTCTGGTTCATCCCCCTTTTCATCATTCCGGGATGGAAAAAGAAACTCCGATACATCATCCTGTCGTTTCTTGCGTTCCTGATTTTCGCTCTCCCGGCAACGCTAGAATACAAAACGTTCTGGACCTGGTTGAAAGATCTGTTCATGCATTCCGGAACTTATGGAAAGGGCGAAGCTGATTTTGTCGACCTCAAGCAGTTTACCGAAAATTTCCTGGCCATTTGGAGATCTACAAAATCACTTTTCTATCTTCTTTCTATCCTTGTGCTCACCGGAACGGGCTACCTGATCTTCAGAAAGAAAGACCCAAACAACAACAGGATCATCTGGATCTCAGCAGGCATGATCTTTGCCATCCTGGTTCAACTGACTCTGTGTTCCAAACACTATTCCTACCGGTACATCATTCCCACGTTGGCCCTGATCCCGATGTTGGCCATTCTGTCGTTTGAAATGCTGAACCGCATTTCTCCCCGCATCTGGGGGAATATTGTCATGCTGGCAATCACCCTCCTGGCATTTGTGCCCGGCATCAGGAAACAGGTAACATCCGCGGAAATCAGGTCAAAGGGAATTGGTGAAGAAATGGCCGCCAAAAGGGACACCTGGCACTATGCCCAGGCCATACCCGACAGTTGCGTGAAAATCATGGTCACACAGGGCTACGGAGCTCCTTACCAGGATTATGTGATTTTATACAGCACAGCCTGGGCCGGCCCCAGAATGAAGGACTACCGGGAGGTCCTTGCCCGGCTGTATCCCGATTCCTACAACTATTCCACCTGGGACAATACGGTTAAAACCTTCGGAAATCCTTTCGACGCAGGGAAAATTGCTGATGATAAGCGTTCCGTGGTGCTTTATCTGGAA
>CAYWTT010000150.1:0-8161 GCA_964461245.1 uncultured Prolixibacteraceae bacterium
CTTGCGACCCCACGCCCCCCAGACGCGTGCGCTACC
Organism: uncultured Prolixibacteraceae bacterium; assembly: GCA_964461245.1. Classification (GTDB taxonomy): domain Bacteria; phylum Bacteroidota; class Bacteroidia; order Bacteroidales; family Prolixibacteraceae; genus UBA1413. The sequence goes on from CAYWTT010000150.1 coordinate 37, forward strand.
AGGCTGCGCCACACCCCGAAACTAAATCACTATGTTGTAAGTCCGCGTGCGCTGTCTCGCCTTAGGCAAGGCCACACCCGAAACTTTTTCAATACGTTTGAAGAACCCGGTTTGATGCTCCCCCCTGATGCGGAGATCACATCTTAAAACCGGGTGCAAAATTAATAATCTTGGCCATACATCCAAAAAAATGTGTATACTTTTGTGCAGGCATGATTCTGACCTCAGGAAAAATTTTCACCTGACTGAACGAAATACGCCTTGCATTGTTAGTTTATCAATTCATTTAATTTTTTATATAGTATGTTCAAAACTCTTGATCTTACCGCAAAGCAGAATGTTAATCAGCCGGAACAGGTGGCTGAAAAAGTCAAATGCCTGATCATCGGATCGGGACCGGCCGGTTTTACGGCTGCCATCTATGCTGCCAGAGCCAATCTTTCACCCGTCCTGTACGAAGGCTTGCAACCCGGAGGTCAGCTGACCACCACCACCGAGGTGGAGAATTTCCCCGGATACCCCGAGGGGATTACCGGACCGGTGTTGATGGAAGACCTGAAGAAACAGGCCGAACGCTTCGGGACCGATATCCGCTGGGGCATGGCTACCCGATCCGACTTCTCGGGACCGGTTCTTAAGATCTGGATCGATGATACCCACCTGATCGAGGCCGAGACGGTGATCATCGCCACCGGCGCCACCGCCAAATACCTGGGGCTGGAAGATGAGAAAAAATATGCCGGCGGGGGGGTATCTGCCTGCGCTACCTGCGACGGTTTCTTTTATCGCGGAAAGGATGTGGCTGTGGTTGGAGGCGGCGATACCGCTGCGGAGGAGGCAGTTTACCTGGCCGGACTCTGCCGTAAGGTATACCTGATTGTCCGGCGGGATGTGCTACGGGCTTCCAAAGTGATGGCGGAAAGGGTGAAAAATACTTCTAATATTGAAATTCTTTGGAAACATCAGGTGAGGGGATTGTTCGGAGACGGAGTCGTTGAGGGTGCCACCCTGGTGAAAAACCTGGGCGAAGCGGGCGAAGAAGAGACGAAAATCCAGATTGACGGCTTTTTCCTTGCCATCGGCCATCATCCCAATTCTGAAGTGTTTTCCGATTTTCTCGATATCGATGAGGTTGGGTATATCAAAACCGTGCCCGGAACCTCAAAAACCAATATCCCGGGCGTTTTCGCCTGCGGTGACGTACAGGATCCCCATTACCGGCAGGCGATCACTGCCGCCGGATCGGGATGTATGGCCGCCATCGACGCGGAAAGATATCTCTCCGCAAAGAATGGTTAACAGGACCCTTTTATGCTATCCTCCGGAAGGAGCGGAGACCAACCTTTCGGATACGTGTTTGAATGGAACGCCTTTCCTGTATGCGGAAATATATTCCGTAGGGGTCAGGCTTGTGAATCGTTTAAACTGGACATTGAAGTGGGACAGGTTGTTAAACCCGCTCTCCTGGCTGGCCTGAAATACCGGGAAGTTGTCATAGATCATCAGTTTACAGGCATAGCCAATCCGAATTTCATTCAAAAACGAAAGGAACGATTTCCCGGTGTGCTGTTTAAAGTAACGGCAAAATGCCGTTTGGCTCATATTGGCTATGCCGGCCACATCTTTCAGCGTAATTTGCCGGGTGAAATTCAGAATGAGATATTCATGGATTTTATTGAACCGGTAAAAATCATATGTATTGATCTTTCTTGAATATCCCGGACTGGTATGAAATTTATATTCTTTGGCATTTGCCATCATATCAAGCAGGATGATGAATTCAGAAATCCGGTTTATTCCGCTTTTACGGAATATTTTTGTCATCTGCCGTCCTAATTGCTCCCTGATTTTACCGGTAAACCGGATTCCCCGGTCCGAACGCGAAAGCAATCCTTTGATGGCAAGCATCTCGGGTAGATTAATGAAATTGGGGTCGAAGATCTCGCGTTTGAATTGAATGATCTGCGCTTTTATTCCTGACTTAACCTCATCATTGTAATATTTAGCGTCACTTTTCCACCAATGGGGAACGTTCTCGCCGATCATACTGATTTCTCCTTCCGTGAAATGTTGTATACCGTCGCCGATATAGCTCGTCCCTGAACTTTTCACCACATATAAAATTTCAATTTCCGGATGAAAATGCCAGGGTACCGTGAAATGCGGCTTCTCTTCGTCGTAAAAGATTACCGACAGACTGGGCAACGGGGCTAATTTCTGATAAAAGGGTTTCATGCTGTTTCCATTTTTAGCAGAATTGAGACTTATTCTGGAATATCATGCTAAAATAGCATTATATCAGGCTAAGAATGCAAAATGTCCCGATTTAATTCATGCCTTATTTTATATCTTCTGAATTAATTTTCCTGACTGGCATTATGAAAGAATTTGCGTTAACAGACTGGGTCGTATTTATCGGTTACGCAGCCATCATTGTCGTGATCGGACTGTGGGTTTCCAGGACGAAAAAAGGAGAACAAAAAACATCGCAGGATTATTTTCTGGCCAATCGTGCCTTGCCCTGGTGGGCTGTGGGTTCCACCTTGCTGGCCGCTAATATCTCGGCTGAACATTTTATTGCCATGTCAGGATCCGGCTTTGCGATCGGTATGGCCATTGCCGCGTATGAATGGATTGCTGCTGTTGTATTGATACTGGTTGCCAAGTATTTTCTGCCGATTTTCATAGAAAAGAAAATATACACCATGCCGCAGTTCCTGTTGCAGCGTTATGACAGGAGGGTAAGTCTGTGCCTTGCGGTTTTCTGGATATTGGTTTACATTTTCGTAAATATTACCGCTGTGATTTACCTAGGAGCCCTGGCCATGGAGCGGATAATCGGCATTCCTTTGATTTACGGGATCATCGGATTTTCATTTTTTTCGGCCCTTTATTCTCTTTGGGGAGGAATGAAAGCCGTTGCCTGGACCGATGTATTCAATGTCCTGGTTCTGGTATTCGGGGGATTGTTAACCACCTTCCTCGCGGTCAGTGCGCTGGGTGGAGGAAATGGTTTTATGGCAGGCTTTTCGGAAATGGTCCACCGGGCGCCGGAAAAATTTCATATGATTATTGCCAAAGGGAGCATTTGGGTGCCAGACGGAACAGGCGGTAAAAAGGATGCTTTTCTTGATCTTCCCGGCCTGGGTGTGGTCCTGGGATCCATGTGGCTGACCAATATCGGATTTTGGGGATTCAACCAATTCATTATTCAACGTGGTCTGGCTGCCAGGAACATAAAAGATGCCCGGTACGGGATCGTTTTTGCCGGATATTTGAAACTGCTCATTCCCCTGCTGGTTGTCATTCCTGGTATAGCGGCTTTTGCCTTGGGAGCACACCTGAATAAATCGGATGAAGCCTATCCCTGGTTACTCAGAAATATAGTACCTGTCGGATTTTCAGGCTTGGCTTTTTCAGCTATTGCGGCCGCAGCTGTTTCATCCATCAGCTCCCTGGTAAACAGTGCGTCCACCATTTTCACCATGGACATTTATAAAAATCATTTTGAAAAGGATGCTTCTGAAAAACAACTGGTTTTTATCGGTCGTGTGGTTGCCCTTATCGCATTGATCATCGCCACTGCCGTTGCTCCTCAGTTGAGCACACTTGATCAGGCTTACCAATATATTCAGGAATACACCGGCTACATTTATCCCGGGGTTTTCCTCATCTTTTTCTGCGGGCTTTTCTGGCGGCAGGCCACTGCCAACGCTGCTCTATGGGTGGCGTTGCTGACCATTCCGACCGGCATTCTTTTCAAACTGATTAGCCCTGATCTGCCTTTCATCCTGAGAATCGGATATGTGTTCATTGTATTGACCTTTGTGATGGTCGGGCTGAGCCTGACCGACAAATCGAACCGGGTCAGCAATGTAACCATGGACGAGTTGTCAAAGAATAAAATCGTTCATACCGGGTGGATGATCATTGCCATCGCCTCACTGGTCGGTCTGGCGGTTGCTTTTTTTGTGACCCAGATGAAATATCTGGCGCTCGATTCGGTGTATGTGCTGGTCACCGGGTTCATTCTGGTAGGTTTTGTCATGATATTCAATGTGAAGAAAACCTCCATGAATACCAAAGGGATTGTATATCAGCCTTCCTTATTTAAAACCACCCCGGTATTTAATGTGGCGGCGATTGGAATTTGCAGCATCCTCGCGGTCATATACTATTTCTGCTGGTGAAAGCCTGAAACTGAATGTAATTGCGGAAGAAATGAACGTTCCTATTCAGAAAATATACCGAACAGCTTACAGGAAGTTTGGCGTGGGAGCTTTTAATGTATTCAATGCCGAACAGGTCCACGGAGTTTTCCGCGGAGCCCGCCGTGCGGCGGCCCCCGTGATTGTTCAGCTGACACCGGTGGCCCGTGATTATCTGCATCCCGAAATGCTTCAGGGAATGATACAAGCAGCTGATAAAATTTACCCCGGAGTGATTTATACCGTTCACCTCGATCACGGGAATTACCAGCATTGTGCGGAGGCCATTGATTCGGGATATTACCAGTCGGTGATGATCGATGCGTCCCATGAATCCTTCGCCGATAACATCCGGATAACGGCAGAAATCGTGAAAAAGGCTCATGCCCGGGGAATTGCGGTGGAAGCAGAATTGGGTGTGCTGAGCGGTGTCGAAGATCATCTTTCAACGGAAGAAAAATCGGCGAGGTACACCGATCCCCGGTTGGCAGCAGAATTCGTGAAGCGTACCGGGTGTGACAGTCTGGCGGTTGCAGTGGGAACCAGTCACGGCGCTTACAAATTTTCAGGGGGGGATGGCCTTCAGCTGGACATTCTTTCTGAAATCAGGGACAAAATCCCCGGATTTCCGCTTGTGTTGCACGGCGCTTCCGCGGTACCGCAGGATGAGGTCGTACGGATAAATCAGGCCGGCGGGACGATCAGGGAAGGCGCCCGGGGAACCGGTGAAGCTGAATTGCTTGAAGCGGTCAGAACAGGGGTGTGCAAAATCAATATTGCCACCGATATGCGGTTGATCTGGACCAGGATTCATCGGGAGTTTTTCCGGGATACGCCTGAAAAATTCGACCTGGTTGTTCCCGGCCGGGAGTATATGAATGCACTTGAAACTTTCGTGGCTGCAAAATGCACTTTTCTGGGATCCAATAATCAAAAACTGTCATGATACGGGATAAAAAGTGTCCGCTGATGGCCAGGGCCGATTTCAGCCATCCGGTCTACCAGCACATAACGGCTGAGGAAGCAGGATGGCAATATCTGAATTTTCAGGCCAGAAAGTTATTTCAGGGTGAAAAATGGACCGGTCATACCGGGGAAAGCGAAATGCTTATCGTATTGATGGGCGGAAATTTTTCGGTACAGTCTGAATCTGGGAACTGGGAAACAAAAAATGGACGGAAGGATGTTTTCAGCGGTTTGCCTCATGCATTGTATCTCCCGCCCAGTACTTCCTTCGTCCTGACTGCGGAGAGTATGGTCCTGGATATTGCCACCGGATGGTGTCCGGCAAGCCTGTTGTTTCCTCCCTGCTTTATCACACCCGACGATGTAGTAAAGATGGGGATTGAATTCAGGGGGGGCGATAATGCCAGCCGCCAGATCAACCGGATCCTTCCTCCCGGTTCAGCCTGCCAGCGGCTGGTTGCGGTTGAAGTCTATACGCCTTCCGGAAACTGGAGTTCCTTCCCGGCACACAAGCACGATGAACGCAAAACGGATCCGGTGACAGGGATACTGCTTGAAGCTGACCTGGAAGAGATTTATTTCTATAAAACAGAAAAACCGCAGGGATTTGCCCTTCAGAAAGTCTATACCGACGACCGAACCCTGGACGAAATTGCAGAGGCACATGATGGGGATGTCGTCCTGGTGCCTGAAGGATATCATCCGGTCATCGCAGGGCATGGATACAATGTTTATTATCTGAATTTTCTGGCCGGGAGCGATCAGAGCCTGGCGGCAAGCGACGACCCGGATCATAAATGGATTTACGGCACCTGGAAAGGGATGGATCCCCGGCTTCCGGTCGTTACCCCGGAAATGAACAAATAAAATACCGAACGATGAAGAAAGAGTATGACGTGATTACTTATGGAAGGTCTTCCATTGACCTTTATTCTGCCAACATAGGAGCTGCCTTTGTGGATATCAGGGAATTCAAAGCCTATGTGGGCGGATCGCCATTGAACATGGCCGTGGGTACTAAAAGGCTGGGATTGAAATCGGCGTTGATTACAGCGATCGGCCAGGACCAGATCGGTGACTTTTTGCTGAAATTCCTGGAACAGGAAGGCGTTGAAACAAAGTTCATTCCCCGCAAGCCGGGATTTCGTACCAGCGCCGTAATCCTGGGCATTCAGCCTCCCGACAATTTCCCGCTTGTCTATTATCGCGAAAATTGTGCCGATTCAAGAGTCAATATGGATGACGTGATCCATGCCCGTATCGGGGCCTGCCGTTTGTTTGAAATTTCTGCGACAGCTCTGAATGTGGAGCCTACCCGTTCTGCAGGTTTCTTTGCGGCCGAAGAGGCGGTGAAAAACGGCGTCCCGATTTTGATCGATCTGGATTTCAGGGCCGATCAGTGGCATGATGCCCGGGCGTTTGGCGTTACCGCCCGCGCTTATCTGCGCAATTGCACTTTTGCACTGGGTACCGAGGAGGAGATACTGGCCACGATGCTCAGTGATCCCGATCAGATCAAAATTACCAACCAGCAGATTTCAGCTCCCGAGATCCGGGGGAATGTGGAGGCCGCCATCCGGGATATCATGGCGTTGGGGATTGAAGCCCTGATTGTCAAGCGCGGGGCAAAGGGATCGTCGGTTTACCTGAAGAGCGGTGAAAGGATCGATGTTCCCGGTTTTCCGGTGGAAGTGGTGAATATCCTGGGTGCCGGCGACGCCTTTGCCAGTGGTTTTATCTACGGCTACCTGAATGGATGGGACTGGTACAAATGCTGCCGGATGGGAAATGCCTGCGGCGCCATACTGGTTACCAAACCGGGGTGCTCCAATTTCAATCCTACCCTCGGGGAAGCAATGACCTTCATCCGTGAAAATGGAGGATTTTGAAATATGAAACGATTCCGGTTTCCCCGGTCTTTAAGATCCGGGCTAAGACCGGCAATAATAATTATGAAAAATAAGAAACAAAATATAATCCTATGAAAACGGAACGACTGACCGTTGGTCAGGCAGTTATAAAATTCCTGAAGAACCAGTATGTGGAACGCGACGGCAAAGAGCACCGGTTCTTTGCCGGTTGCCTGGGGATATTCGGTCACGGGAATGTGGCCGGAATAGGGCAGGGATTGATGGAAAACACCGGATTCAGGTATATCATGACCCGGAATGAGCAGTCCTCGGTTCATATTGCCGTGGCATATGCCAAGATGAAAAACCGGATGGGGACGTTTGCCTGCATCTCTTCGATCGGGCCCGGAGCCACCAACATGGTTACCGGGGCAGCCTGCGCCACCATTAACCGGGTGCCGGTACTGATCATCCCGGGAGATATTTTTGCCCGCCGCATGGTGGCGCCGGTTTTGCAACAGCTGGAATCCGTCTCAACTCAGGATATTTCAGTGAATGACTGTTTTAAACCGGTTTCCAGGTACTGGGACCGGATCAACCGGGCTGAACAGCTGATCACCTCGCTGCCTGAGGTGATGCGGGTTCTTACTTCTCCGGCCGATACCGGGGCTGTCACCCTGGCGCTGCCCCAGGATGTGCAGGCTGAAGCCTTCGATTTTCCTGAAGATCTTTTCCGGAAAAGGGTATGGAAAATCCATCGACCGCGACCCGACCGGGAGATACTGAAAGAGGCCGCCTCCTGGATCAAAGCTTCCCAAAATCCGGTGATTCTGGCCGGAGGCGGTGTGATTTACAGCGAGGCAAGCGGGGATCTGAAAAGACTGGTTGACCTGACCCACATTCCGGTGGCGGAGACGTTTGCCGGGAAGGGTTCCTTACCATATGATCACACCTCCAATCTGGGGGGGGCGGGAGTAACCGGAACCCCGGGGGCCAACGAAATCACTGCAAATGCCGATCTGGTGATCGGAATCGGGACACGCTACAGCGATTTCACCACGGCATCGAAGACTGCATTTCAAAATCCGGAGGTCAGATTTA
>CAYWTT010000151.1:0-8160 GCA_964461245.1 uncultured Prolixibacteraceae bacterium
GGAAGTGTCGTTATGAAACATGAAGTTTTTGAAATTTACGGAATCTTCGGAATCCCATCCAAAATCCCTGAACAGCTCTTTTTCATCAAAAAACCGGAACGGCAGGGTACCTGAAGGTAGTTGAAAGGAGTATGCCGTATCATTTAAAAAATGGTCATGAAAAAATTCTTTTCCGAAAAATCTTTCCCATCCTTCATTCGGGGAAAATTGCAAGGTGGAATCGGTTGACCAGGAATAGACACGCAAGGAATCGTAACGGATGAGGTTACCATCTTTGTCATACTCCTTTTTCACACTGATTTTTTCATCAGGAGAATTCTTCTTTTTGGAGGCATTTTGCGCCGTAGTCGTAACTGAAGGGATTGCCAGGCACATGATAAAGAAAAGGATTACTATTTTTTCCATAACTTTTTTATACAAAAATAGATTAGGTCATGATAAAAATGTATTAAAAAAATCCAAAAAAACTTAATCATAACGATGGTCATCTGCCTGAGGGTGAGTCTCCTCAGAAGCGGATTCCATTCCTTTTTCATATTGTTGTAAGGCACGCATACTCATTCCCATTTTGGAGAATCCTCCGTCATGGTAAAGATTTTGCATGGTTACCTTCCGGGTAAGGTCGGAAAAGAGGGTGATGCAATAATCTGCACACTCTTCTCCTGTGGCATTTCCCAAAGGGGACATTCTTTCCGCGAAATCCAGCAGTTTGTCAAAACCTTTTACTCCGCTGCCGGCAGTGGTTATGGTCGGTGACTGTGACACCGTGTTGATCCTGACATGGCGCTCCCGACCGTAAATATATCCGAAACTGCGCGCTATTGATTCAAGCAGGGCTTTGGCATCGGCCATGTCGTTGTATCCGTAAAAGGTTCTTTGGGCTGCCACATAGCTCAATGCCACCACTGATCCCCATTCAGAGATCGCATCCAGTTTACGGGCAGTCTGAAGCAGTTTATGAAAAGATATGGCGGAAATGTCGAGCGTTTTTTCCAGCAGGCTATAGTCGAGGTCACTGTAATGCCGACCTTTTCTTACATTGGGTGACATGCCAATGGAATGGAGGATAAAGTCAATTTTCCCTCCCAGGACTTCCATGGATTTGACCAATAAATTATTCAGGTCATCTATATGGGTGGCATCTGCCTCAATTACCCGGCATTCCAGTTTCTCCGCCAGCCGGTTGGTGTCTCCCATGCGCAAAGCCACAGCAGTATTGGTCAGTGTGATTCGGGCGCCTTCTTCTGCTGCTCTTTCGGCAACTTTCCATGCAATTGAATCGGCATTCAGTGCACCGAAGATGATGCCTCTTTTCCCTTTTAAAAGTTGATAGGTCATAATTTGTTTGTTTTTTACGACGCAAATATAGTGCGGCCAGTGAAATAAAAGATAAGAAAGTATGAAAACCAGATTTCAGGGAAGCACCAGACAGTATAATCACTTCCGGGTGGCATATCCAAAGCGGTAACCCACTCCAAGAGAGAACTGAACCCCGCTTTTAACAGATGCCGTTTGTGAATCATCATAATACAGGTCCGGCTTTTCATTGAAAATCAGCAGGGGCTCCAAAATCAGGGTTTTCTCCAGGGGGAAGCACCCCGTTAGAACTATCCCGTTTCCTGTATATCCCGCCCTTAAGCTTGATCCGTTTTCCTGTCCAAAACCCGTTCCTATTCCTGCCATGTATCTGTATCCGGGTAATGCGGAGGGGAAATGATCTCCCAAGCGAAAATCAGCGTAAAACCATTTTCTGGGCCCCAGCCGGAGACTTAATTGCGGATAAACCTTTGTTCGGACGGAGCCTGTTTGTGGAAAGCCGTATTTTTCATCTTGCAGGTTTTCTGTAGTAAATGAAAGTTCCCCGAATTGGATGCCTCCGCCTAAGCCTAACCATTGGGATTCAAAGTTCAGATTGGGTGTAATCCCCCAAAGGTGATGCTGTTTGGTTATGTTATCCGAAATTCTGGTCTCCTGGTATCGTCCTAAAAAAGCCTTGATCCCGTACTGAAAGGCATCGTGAGTTACCGGATTTTCGTTGGTGACGGAAAAACCTGCTCCTCCCAGGGTATATTTTTGCCTGAAGTAATTGGTATTGTGGACTCTGTCGCATCCTTCCCCCTGACCGTAGGTGTGTGAATTATAGTAGTCCCCGGAGGCAATTCCAATTCTGAAAGTTTTGTGTTGTTTGGAAAAAGTGGGGGATGACGCAGTCTGGGGATAGGTTTGTGCCATCAACAGCAGCGGGAAGGTCACTGCGGCAAGTTGCCGTCCTATTGTGCGGATGGAGAGACCTTTGATTATCCGGATTGTCCAAAAACTGATGATCAGGGGCAGGAACCAAAGCAGGGAAAGGAATTCGGCGGGAGTAAACCATGTGCGCAAAGATCCGAAAAGGAAAATCCAGAGAAGGGTTTGTATGGCTGGCGCATGCATATCTTCTGCCCCTGAATCGGGGGGTATCTTCTTTTCCGGAGAGCGTGATTCCCTGACATAAATCAGCAGGGATAATACGATTGCCCCTGTCAGCAATATCCCCTGCAACTGGCTGATCGTGCCTTCTGTGCGCAGCACGGAGGTATGGGCGGCAGGATCCCTGAAGAATTCGATCATAAAATGTTCAGCACACAGGAGGACCAATGAAAGGAGAAGAAGGCTGCCGGACGCTTTCAGGTGCTTCCCTAAACGGATCAAAAGAAACAGGATGAGCAAACAGCCGGCAGTTTCGTACAGTTGGACCGGATGTACCGGTAGGGAAAAAGAATCGGGAAAACCGATCATTCCTCTTTCAAAATGATGAAAATGGGCCAGGGAACCTGTCGGGTAGCAGACCGACCAGGGCAGGTTGGCCGGCGTGCCATGGCAGCAGCCTGTCAGAAAGCATCCGATGCGCTGGATGACAATACCCCATGGCAGCACAAAAGCAAAAGAGTCGGAAATTGGTTGTCTGATCCTCAGCAGGTATTTCCCCGGAACCAAAACTGAAAAAGCGGCCAAAATCCCGCCTAAAAGGTTTTTCCCGGTCGATGGAGGCAGTGCATGATTCCTGATCAGGTAACGCCATTCCTCCTGGGAGAATGAGGCCAGTTTACTTCCTGCCACGAAGGCTATCCAGAAGAAAGCAAGCAACAGTATCCATCGTAACATGGGATAATTCCTCCTGTGACCTTCGTATAAAAGAATCACCAGGCTTGTAAGAAACGCAAGATTATAGAAGAATCCGAAATAGGGTCCTTGTACCAGTATATGCCAGTGATTTTCCATTTTCCCTCGTTTATTAATTGTTTCAGAATCAATTAATACAATTTACGAAAAATCAGGGATAAAAGGAAAAGGGATCGATGGTTTAATCAGGTAAAAAATATGCCTGTTGGATACAGGCTATATCCGGACAAGGCATGAATCGGTTACCCACCCCTTGTTTCCGTCGGCTAGCTCGATTTCTCTCCATTTTTCCAGTTGGTCGGTAATTTTAACCTTCAGCCCTTCATGGATCAGGAACAGGTCGGTCCCGGTGGAGGAGGGTGCACTCTTCACGGTGACCCGCGGACATTGGATCAGTGCCGAAGAGCGGTCCTTTATGCAATTATATTGTCGCGCGGCCAGCAGGAAGCTGATTACCACGACAGCTCCGGCAAACACTGAGGCGTAAAAGGCCAGTTTTCTGATTCTCAGGGAACGGCTGAAAAAATAGCTTCCCAACAAGACCAGGAAAAGGATAAAAAACAGCATACTGCTTTTAGCCCACCCGTCGGCTGAGGAGTGATCGGCTAGGTTGCCCCACCAGCGTGAGAAAAATGGCCGGGGAAGTTGTTCTATATTGTCCACCACAAACTGGTTGGCAATTTTAAGGTTAAAGTCAATATCCTCATTTTGGGGAGCGAGTCGTTTGGCTCTTTCATAATAGAGGATAGCCTTAATGTGGTCGTTTTGTTTAAAGCAGGCATTTCCCAGGTTGAAATAGAGGATGGCCGATTCTTTACCTGCGCCCAAAATTTGTTCATACAATTCCCTGGCTTTGGAAAAGTCCTGGGACGTATATGCCTTATTGGCCTGTTCCATCACGGCTTTCAGGTCGGCAGCCTGTAAGTTCCGGGAGAACAATATCAATACAAGGAAAATATATCTTTTCATGACTTACCGTTTAATCTGTTTTTCCATTTTGCTGATCACACCTTCTGCTTTATCGTACATTTCCTGCATGGCTACATTTCCGCCAGCAGGTGCAAACCTGATAAATTCACACTGGTCAAGGATGGAAAGGAACTCCTGGATCAGGCCCGGCTCTACATTCCTGGCCTCGAGTCCCTCTATGGCTGTTTCCCGTTTCAGGTCAGCAACGGGAATGCTGAGCTTATCGCTCAGATAGCCCCAGAAAGCCTTTAAAACCGAATCATAAAAGGCTTCCGATTGCTGCTTGCTGAGGTAAACGGCAGCAGTCTTCAGGTGTTTGCGTGCCACCCTGTTGGCCTTTTTATTTCTTACCAGAGCGATATTTGCATTTTCAGCCAGTTTCTTCCGGTAAACTACAAAGAAAACTGCAAATGCGACGGATCCCAGCAGATAGACCAACCAGAAAAGGGGACTGCCGTAAAATGAATAACCTTTGCTTTTCAGGGAAATTTCATCCTGGTTAATAAACCGTATGTCCTGACCGATCAGCTGTACGTCCTGCTTTCTTACTGAACGGATTACCTCCGCCGACTGATTCCCTGTTCCTTTTAAAACCTTCAATTCATATTCCTGAGTGGACTGATTCTGATACTGGCCAGTGGATGGGTTAAACCAAACAAACTGAATGGAGGGTATTTTATATGTCCCTTCATAACGGGGTTGGAAAAGGTATTCAATGGTTTTGGTTCCGCTGAGTCCGCCATCGGTTGCTTTCACATTATCCGTAGCATTGGGATCGTACACTTCAAAGTCACCTGCCAGGTTCAGCTTGGGAGATTGGATCAGACGTATATTCCCTGTGCCGCTAATATTGAGTTTAAGCGTGACGGCATCGTTGGTGGTTACTTCATTCTGACTCAGTTCCGAGGTGAGTTTAAAATCTCCAACTCCTCCTGAAAAACCGGCAGGAGGTGAGGGTAGATCCCTGACCGAAACCGTAACCGGATCGCTGGTCAGCTTGGCCCTGGCAGTCTGAACTCCGGCAAAAAAGTCATCAAAGAAACTCCGTTGCCTCACCCTTTGCTGGACAAGTACCGTGATACTGAAGGGTTTGATGGTAATGGCCCCGGTCTGTTGTGGGAAAATCACCGTTTTTTTCAGCACACCCACCTGGTATATTTTGTCATGGTAAACTTCCCTTTTAAAGTTGATTTGCTGGGGAATATCAATATCTTGGGTGTAAAAACCTTCGTAGGTGGGGAGGTTGACCTCTTCAAAGCCAGCCAACGGCATGTTGGGATTGGCATACAATTTAACGGTGGCGATGATCTGCTGCCCTTTAAAAACCTGCTGTTTGCTCAACTCCAGCCGGATGAACATTTCACTGTGACTGACCGTGGCTGACTGGATGTCAGCATTCTCATCCTCAGCCTGTTGACCGGATTGTTGGGATGCCTGCGTCTGCGGCTGGCCTTTCACGACCTGGATAGTGAGACTGTTGGACTGATAAATTTTGCCGTTCACTTCAATGGAGCCTGGACGAATGTTAAAGGTTCCCTCTTGCTTTGCCCTTAAAATGTATGTATAGGAATATTCGGAACTCTGACTTGTCTTCCCGTTGATGATCTGGATACTGGTTGATGAGGAGTAGCTGGGACCCATCAGCACATCAAAATTGCTCAGATCGGGAAGCGTGAGGTTTTCCCCTTTCTGATTGATGTTAAAAGTCAGCCTGAACTGATCCCCCGCCGATACCGCGTTCGGCGCCGACATTTCCAAACGGGTTTCCTGACCACATACCTGCAATCCAGTAACCAGAAAACCAATATATAAAACTATTTTCTTCAGCATAATAAGTGATTTAGCTTCATCAAAAACTTTGCAAAATTACCAGTCTTTTTCAACTCTGGAGGTTTTTGCCTGAACAGCCTGCGCTTTTTTTACCTTATCCTGAATGTTTTTTTCATCATTCTGAAGTGCCTGCAACAACTGCTCTGCATTTTGTTTGGAAATTTTAGGCGGCGGTTGTTGTTGCTTGTTCTGGTCTTTGTTCTGATCCTTGTTCTGATCCTTATTCTGGTCCTTGTTCTGATCCTTATTCTGGTCTTTGTTCTGATCCTTATTCTGGTCTTTGTTCTGCTGCTGCTGTTGCTGCTGCTGTTTCAAACGCTGCGCATAAGCCAGGTTGTATTTGGTCTCCATATCTCCCGGATTGTTGCGCAACGCCTTTTTATAGGATTCAATGCTCTCATCCAGCTGTTTCTGAAACAAGTGAGCATTTCCGAGGTTGTGCAGGGCTTTGGCTTTATCTTTCGGATCGATCATCTGTTTGGCTAACTGTTCAAACCCGGTGGCCGCCTCCTGGAATTTGGCCTGCTTATACACCGAATTGTTCAGGTTGAAATTCCATTTCAGATCATCCGGCTTTTTATCCAGGGCTTTCCGGTATTCGGTTTCCGCCTTGCTGAAGGTGAGTGTATCCAGTTTGGTGGTATCCCTGATCCCTTCCAGGTAATATCGGTTCCCCTGCCTTACATACTTCCGCTCGTTCTGACCATATGCCACCAGTTGCATCAGAGAGAGAAGAACGATGATGGGTAAGTGCTTCATAACCAGATTTTATTTAAAGAGTTTTATATTTTTCAAATATTTGTTCTTCCTTTCCAGTATCATGAATTCCAGCAGCAGCAGGATCAAGGCGGCCGCGAAAAAATACTGGAACTGCTCTTCATATTCGGAGAAGGTACGTGCTTCCATTTCCGATTTTTGCATCTTGTTGATCTCGTCGAAAAGGTCATCCAGCCCGACCTGAGCAGTATTGGCCCTGAGATAGATGCCGCCTCCTGCCGCACTGATTTTCTGAAGGGTGACTTCATCCAGCCGGGTTATGACCACATTCCCTTCGCGGTCGCGGCGGTATTCTCCCTGCCCTCCGCCGGTTAACGGGATCGGGGAACCCTGGGGTAATCCCATCCCGATGGTATGTACCACAATTCCGTTTTTATGCGCCTCTTCTGCGGCAGATACCGCATCGTCCTCATGGTTCTCCCCATCGGTAATGACGATAATGGCTTTGCTTGAGGAGGGGTTGGGTGTGAATGACCGCATTGCCATGCCGATGGCTGCACCAATAGCTGTACCCTGTTTGGGTATCATCTCCGTGTTTACTGCAGACAGGAAAAGTTGAGCCGAATTGTAATCCGAGGTGATCGGGAGCTGCATATAGGCATCGCCTGCAAAGACGATCAATCCGATTTTATCATCTTTGAGTTTGCTGATTAACCGGTCAATGGCTCTTTTAGCCCTTTCCAGTCGGTTGGGCTTGATATCTTCAGCCATCATACTGTTGGAAACATCAAGTGCTATTACAACTTCTACTCCCTGACGTTTTACCTTTTTCAGTTTGGATCCGAATTGGGGACGGGCGAGGCCGGCTATAAAGAGAGCGAGTGCCAGCATCAGTAGGGTGAATTTAATGACCGGGCGTGAACCGGACGCACTGGGCATCAGGTATTTCAGTAATCCTGGATCTCCGAATTTTTTCAAGGCATGTTTCCGCTGTATTCTGGATAAAATAAAGAGGGCGGTCATTACCGGAACCATTACAAGGGCCCATAAATATTCCGGATGGGCAAATCTGAACATCTCCATAATCGTCGGTTTTTAAGGAATATTCCGGAATAAAATTAATTTCAACAGGAGGCCTGCAATCAGAATCAACAGGCCGGATAATGCAAAAGGCATGAATTCTTCACTTCTCTTGCTGAATTCTTTCACATCGATTTTAGACTTTTCCAACTGATCGATCTCTTTGTATATTTCAGCCAGCTTCAGGTTGCTGGTAGCCCTGAAATATTTTCCGTCGGTAGTATGGGCGATCTGTTTCAGCATACCTTCGTCAATCTTCACCTCCATATTCTGGATCTGGGTACCAAAGGCGGTCTGCACAGGGTAGGGGGCTGTTCCGATGGAACCGACTCCGACCGTATATACCCTGATGCCGTATGTCTTTGCGATTTCGGCGGCGGTGAGTGGCGCCACTTCTCCCCG
>CAYWTT010000152.1:0-8153 GCA_964461245.1 uncultured Prolixibacteraceae bacterium
TCTAATTTTAAGAATCATATCCGCTTCCTCCTGCAAATATAGATTATTTCACGCCCGTCAAGGGGTGTTTTGTAAGCGTTAAATACGATGTGTCTTTTTATAGCAATCATCTTCCTTTACAATAGATTCAGCAGAACTCATTGTAAAAGGAGCATTTCCATGGATAAAAATTCATATATAGTTCGGCGCGAGCAATGGCTCCGGATTGTAACAGAGTGTAACAGCCGTAACCAGTCCATTTCCAAAACCCAATGGTGCCAGATGAACGGGGTTAACATCAAGTCTTTCTACTACTGGCAGCGCCAGTTTAGGAACGAACTTCTCATTCAGGGCTCAGCTTCTGCCACACAGGTGCCGGCTTTTGTTGACATCACTTCACAGGTATCCAAATCAGCACCTATATCCGAAGAAGCTGTCTCTGCTGAAAGGACGCTTGTTCCTGAACTGATGATTCAGTCCGGCGATTTCCGGATCTATGTCAGCGGAGCAGTTCAAGAACAGACTCTTGAAAAAGTTATGAAGGTCCTGGGCCATGCTTAAAGATTGCGATTCCTTCCGGAAGGTGATAATCTGTTGCGGCCGCGTCGATCTGCGCAGGGGTATCGATGGATTGGCAGCATATGTAAAGCTGAATTACGGACTGGAACCATTTGAAAAAGGAACACTTTTTCTCTTTTGCGGCACACGTACCGACCGGATCAAGGGGCTTGTGTTTGAAGGTGACGGCACGTGCCTGATCTACAAACGTCTTGCCCCCGGCAACCGGTTCCAGTGGCCGAGGACACCTGATGAAGCCAGGGAGATTTCTCCTGAGCAGTACAGTCGGTTGATGGGCGGCTTTACATTGGAAAGCTCTATCCGGGAAGTGTTTCCCAAACTCAGCGGTGCAGGCTCCACTGAGCTGACCGCCTAACTGACAGTGGATCCATCTAAAAAGTGACATAAATTTTAAAATATTTGTCACTTTTATATTGACACTCGTTACAATAAGTGATATAATAGAAGAAATAAATGTAACGAGGAGGATCTTCATGGCCATCATCAAACAATATCACAAGGATACGGATACCACTTACGTTTACGATTCTGCCAGCTACTGGGATGCAGACAAACAGCAGTCCCGGTCCAAAAGGAAGTTACTGGGCAAACTCGACCCGGAGACAGGGGAAGTCATTCCCACGGGCAATCGCGGCAGGAAACGCAAAGAAACTCCTGCAGTATCCGACAACCGGACTGACGCTGAAGCCCGCGAAAAGGATGAGAAAATTCGCGAGCTTACCATTGCCTTGGCACAGAAGGGTGCCGAAATCATCCGTCTGGAGCAGCAAAACCACAAATTGCAAGAGACCATAAACCTTATCAGCAGACATATTGACCAGTGCAGGGAACTCTGTTTGACTGATGTAGCCGGACGGAGGTAAGCACTGCGTTATGAGAAAAGATCTGCAGCGGCTTTATGACAGCTTGGATGCCATAAAGCCGGAGGAACTTCGTTCTGCTTTAAGGGCAGTGCTGATGGAGTACGCAGACCTGCTTGACCTGTCCGGCGAAAAGGAGCGCGCATCCACTGAGATGGCAATCCAGTTCAGTGAGATGAAAGCGCGTCTTTCCGCTGCAGAGAAGGAAAATGGACTCCTCAAAAAAGAAAACCTCCGGCTGACCGAGCAATTAAACCTCCGCAAGAAGGAGTTGTTCGGGCGCGCTTCTGAAAAAACCTCCGGCATATTTGGGACTGCTCTTGCTAACGAAGTCTATGAAGATCCTCTTTCTGAAGATCTGGTCCCCGGTGAAATGTCTGCGGATGCCACTTGTTGCGGCACCGGTCTGGTTGAGAGCGGTAACAACCACCGAAATGGCGGGAAGCAGAAGGGCAAACGGAAGAAGGATCTGTCCGGTGTCCCAAAGAAGACAGAGTTCCTGCTCGATATCGATGAACTGGATCGAATTTACGGCTCCGGAAATTGGCGCATATTCAGTTGGACCAGATATGAGGAGTACATAAGCGTTCCATGCACCATCTATCTGAAAGTGACCTATGCACCGGTCCTGTCCGTCGGACTGGAACACTGTCTCGTTCGTTTTCCCTATAAAGGAAAGCTCCTTCCAGGCTCCCTGGTGTCTGCTTCAATCCTTGCCAAGATCATGTATGATAAGTTCGTACTGGGGCTGCCTCTTTACAGGCAGGAGCAGGATCTGTTGCGGAACGGGGTCATTTTGCCACGACAGGACATGGTGAACTGGATTACCCGGTTCGCCCTGGATCTGTTCGGTCCGGTCTATGACAGGCTGGCATTCCTTCTGCGGCTCTGCAGGTACAATCAGGTCGATGAGACGACACTTGAGGTGATCATGGATGGCCGCAAGGCCGGATCTAAAAGTTTCATGTGGGTCCATACAACAAGTGAGCTCTTTGGCGGCAATCCAATCGTTGTGTTCGATTACGAACTGACAAGGAGTACAGATCATCTCAGGGATTTCTACCTGAAAAACGGCTATCATGGGATGATTACCAGCGATGCATATGTTTCATATGGGCTGCTGGAAGAAGAATCACATGGCGATATCACCGGCACCGGATGCTTCATGCACAGCCGGAGACGGTTCGTAGTTGCAATCCTTGTGCGCAATCTAAAAGGGCTAAGCCCTGAGACTATAAAGCATCTGCCTGAATACAGAAGCCAGGTTCTGATCGATGCGATCTATGATGCAGAGACACCTTTAAAAGGACTACCTGAACAGGAACGCATGGAGCGCCGGAATACCGAGGTGCGTCCCAAAGTGAATGCATTCTTTGAATATCTGCATTCCCTGGATATGGATGACCCTTCGTACAGTGACAGGTTACGGGACGCAGTCAGCTATTCCCTGCACCAGGAAACCCGTCTGAGGATGTTCCTGAAAGACGCGTCCATTCCAATGGATAACGGGCATTGTGAACGGAAAATACGTCCCTTCGCTGTTTCCAGATCGAACTGGCTGTTCAGTTATTCAATCACCGGTGCCGAGGTAATGGCCATCATCTTTACTCTGGTGGAAACGGCCAAAGCCAACCAGGTTCATCCCTATTACTATCTGATGTATCTTCTCCAGAAGATGCCGAATCATATGGATGAGAAGTGCCTCGACTTCCTGGATGATATGATGCCGTGGTCGGAAACCTACCGAACTTATGAGAAAACAGCCAAGGAAGAAACCTTCCGATACTGCTCGGATCAGGAACCTGTTATCTTGCCCAAAACACCACGGAAGAAAGATCGGGCATCCTGATCACTGCCTGTAGTGTGAAGGCAAATCTGATAAAGACTATTCAGCCGGGCGGCAGACTGCCTCCTGGCAAGCAGCCATGCATTTTTTAGTCCAGTCTGAAAAATGAGTCATTTTTTAGACTGGCTGAAGCATCTTATTAGCAGAATAGCTTGTCCAGATCAGTATATCATTCCTGGATTGAGGTATCTAGACACACAGTATTTGACGGTTCTTTCCAAAGTTAGTTGACTATCCCTTTTCAAGTAACAAAACCTTCTTACGTAGCAGATCGAATTTATTTCTACCATACATGATTCTTTTTATAACCTTTATTTTGTTGACACTTCCTTCGGCAAGACCATTATTATATTTCAACAAAATTGCGTTTTTAACAGCCACAATATCTTTATTCAGACCATTGATAAACGAGTTGATTTCCTCAATTTCCAGAGTTGAAGTATTTTCCATCCAATCCGACAAATCATTTGCACGTTTAGAGAACATAATTTCCTTAAAATCTTTTACTGCTTCATATATTTTTTCTATAACGGGATATTTATTAATGACGGCAGAAAATTGTTCTTCTGTAATTCCTTTTACTTCACAAAGTGGTCTAAATAAAAGCTTGATTAGCCATTTCCTTTCAATAAGCTCCGTAGGTCCGGATACCGAAGTGCTTTCAGAAGATAAATCTTTCGAAATCCTTTTCTCTTTTGTTATGAAACCACGAATGGCATCTTCGGTACCTGTATACCCTCTTGAAGCTATAAATTCATGGATCTCCTTGTATTTCCTTCCCTCGGAACGCATATGTAAAACTTCATCTCTATAAGGTGCAAGTAATCCATGTTTATGACAACCGTAATGTCCATTGGCCGGATTGAAATCGGGAGACAAATACTTTTTTATTGTTTCCCTGGTAAACCCCGTCTCTTTGGAAATCTTATATATACTGAGTCCCTGTTCACTTAATGATCTGACAGTATCCGCCCTTCCCTGAACTTTATTTATTGCATCCTCATGTTGTCTTTCTCGTACAACCTTATTTTCATTGGGAATTTTATCATCGGGAATATCAATGTATTTTTTTATTGCTTTTTCCGTCAAGTCAGTTATGCATTTGATTTCAGATTTGCTTTTCCCTTCTGAATAAAGCTTTTTAACCATCAATATTTTTTCTCTTTTTGTGGGTGCAAACAAAATGTTGTTCTTGATTTTTGCTGTTTCAGTGGTGAGTGGGATAGGAATCCTTCCCTGAAAAATTTTCTGGAAATGTAGTATCACAGCATCGGTTAGATTTTTTAATATATGAAACCGGTCGCTTATCTGACACGCATTTGGATGGGCTTTGCTTATTGCAGAATTATATGTCTGAGAACCATCTCTGGATACAATCTGTATATTGGGAAATCCGGAAAGCCATTTACTTACATCCTCCAGCTCCCGGGATTGAATCATGTCAACAATTCGGCCGGTATCTATATCCACCATGATGGTTCCATATGATTGTCTCTTTTTTATTGCAAAATCGTCAATACAAACAGCAGTAACGGATTCTTTATTGGTTATTATCTCGGATTTTTTTTAAGTAATTACATATGGTGCTTTTTTTCACATCAACCACACTTTTTCTCAAATACTCCGATGCGGAAACCGAACTCTGCTTTAATGAAACTCTTATAATTTCTTCCTTTAACCGTTTTGATTTTTTTGCCTTATGCGCTAAAAAATCAAATTGCTCTGCAAAGGTCGTATGTGAGCATTCCGGGTTATTACAAAACATTTTTCTGTTTGAAATGATGACCACAGTTTTTTTACCTTGAATCGGTAAGTCTTGAAAACTTCTATCATAGTGAGAATGAACTCTTGCAGATGCCATATTACAGAAGGGGCATATCAATTCTGTTTTTTCGGATGTTACATATAGCTTGATTATATCTCCTGCAATCTCATACTTTTCAAGGGTCAGCCCGGGATCTAGTAGTTTTATCAATTCGTCCATATAACCACCCTTTTCTTTTGTATATTTAAGTATATTATATAACAGATTTTGATATATTTCAACTAACTTTGGAAAGAACCGTCAAATACTTTCCACATTTTAAAGTCTAATAATTTATGAGATAATCTGTTCAAACATAATCAGGAGGTAGATTATCTTATGCATGCTGAGCGAGATTCTCTTAGAAGCAAATGGGCTTCAACTGTCAATGAATTTAAAAATAGCGGGTTAACTCAAGCTGATTTCTGCAGGAACAACAATTTAAAATTTAAGCAATTTAATTACTGGTTCAGAAAATTTAAAAGTGAAGATCATTCGATAGTCAAACCAAAGCCACAGCCCAAAAAACAATCATTACAATGGGTAAAGCTAGAACGAAATGAAGTGCTTCAACAAAATCCTGGTAATAACTCTTCTAGTACATTAAACTTAAAAATTGGGGACGTTACAATAGAAGTGAAAAATGGGTATAATTCAAGTCTTCTAGCTCAGGTTATTGATACACTGAGGCCAATATGCTGAATACAATCCCTGATGATAACATTTTCCTGGCTTGTGGTAGTACGGATATGCGCAAGTCCATCGATGGTTTGGCTGCAATAGTTCAACTATGTTTCTCACTTGACCCCTTCTCGACTCGTCTATTTGTGTTCTGCAATAAAAATCGTGACAAGCTTAAAATTCTCAGGTGGGATTATAACGGATTTTGGTTATACTATCGAAGACTTGAAAAAGGTAAATTTCAATGGCCGGATGATAGAAAAGGTGCAACAGTATCCATTAATTCTCATCAATTAAACTGGCTTTTGGATGGGTTATCGATAGAGCAAAAAAGTGCACATAAAAAAGTGGTTGCCAAGGCAGTAATTTAGCACATTTTAAGAATATTATTTGCCATTTTTTATCGTAAAAAGTTTTAAAATCTGGTATAATAAAGGCATGGAAAATATAAACGTTAAATCATCTGAAACACAGCAAATATATACTTTACAAGAAAAAATTATTGCCCTTGAAAATAAGAATGCAGAATTGACTGCTAAGCTTAACTGGTTTGAAGAGCACTTTCGATTAAATCAGCATAGGCTTTATGGGCGTTCCAGTGAAAAGACTGCTCCTCCAGAACAAATGACTCTTTTTAATGAAGCTGAAGCATTAAATGATCTTAAGCCTCAAGTTCCAGAGCCTACTGTGGAGGATATTTCATATACCCGTAAAAAGAAGCAAAAGGGTCATAAAGAGGAAATGCTCAAAGACCTTCCATGTGAGACTATTGAATATAAGCTTCCTGAAAATGAGCAAATATGTGATAACTGTGGTGAAGCTCTGCATGAAATGAGTAAGGAAATTACCAAAGAATTAAAGATAATTCCTCCTCAGGTTTCAGTTGTTGAGCATATCAGGTATGTTTATGGCTGTAGGAACTGTGAAAAAACTGGCACTAAGGCTACCATTGTTACTGCCCCTATGCCAAAAAGAGCTCTACCGGGCAGTATTGCCTCAGCCGATACTATTGCTTACACCATGGTTCAAAAGTATATGTATGGAATTCCTTTAAACCGGCAAGAACAAAGTTGGAAGCAGCTTGATGTGGAGATCTCACGACAGACCATGGCAAACTGGCTGATTTCAGCATCAAACAGATGGCTCACAAAAGTATATGATCGTATGAAACAGAAGTTGTTGGAGTATGATATAATCTGTGCGGATGAAACTTCTGTTCAAGTGCTCAATGAACCGGGAAGGGCAGCCGAGACCACTTCATATATGTGGTTATACCGTACTGGTAGAGATGGTCCCCCAATGGCATTGCTTGAATATCAGACTACCAGAGCAAGGAAGCATGCTAAAAGGTTTTTAGGTGATTTTAAAGGATACCTTTGTTCCGATGCATACCAGTCATACGAAGGACTTGATGGAGTTATTAATATATTTTGTAATGCTCACGCCCGTCGGAAGTTTGATGAGGCTTTAAAGTCGTTGCCAAAAGAAGCTGCTGATAAAAATTGTGTAGCCAAGGAAGGCCTTAAATTTTTTGAGGAGCTGTATAAAATTGAAAAAGTACTGCATGATGCAAATCCAGGAGAAAGATATGAAAAGCGACTTGAGAAAAGTAAACCTATACTAGATAAATTCTATGAATGGCTCAAATACCAGCGTCCGAGAGTAACACCTAAAAGTTCTACTGGACAGGCAATTAACTACTGTATCAACCATTGGGATAACCTGGCTGGGTATCTCAAAGATGGCAGATTATATATAGATAATAACAACAGTGAACGCAGTATGAAAAGTTTTGCCGTACTACGCAAGAACTTCTTATTCTGCAATACTCAAAGCGGAGCAACTGCAAGTGCAGTAATTTTTAGTATTATTGAAACGGCCAAGGAGAATGGCCTTAAGCCCTTTGAATACTTAAAATACTTGCTTGAAGCCTTGCCCAATATTGATAACAAAAGTCTCGACGAGATTGATAAGCTGCTTCCTTGGTCAGAGCATATGCCAGAAGGGTGTAAATTAAATAAAAAATAGACATATCCCTATCCAGCATAATTGGATGGGGACTTTAATTTATATAGCCCAATTATACAAAATAAATATTTGGCTGGCTAAGTTTAGGAGTCAACGGTTATTTCAGGGCATATTAGGTGATTAGATCAAATTAGCATTTTTAAAAATGGCTAAATTTAAGAGCATTATTCAAAAGTTAATATCTCCTATTTTCTTAAAAACGCTTCGAATTTTGTTTGGCAAGGTGGCAAAAATTTGACGGTTACAAATAAAAGAGGATGGGAAAAAAAGGTATGAAAAATTGATACCTCCTGGATATAAAGATGCAGGTAAAAAAGATGCTTTTGGTGATAACAACATGTATGGCGATTTAATTATATGGAATCAAATAATTGAT
>CAYWTT010000153.1:0-8144 GCA_964461245.1 uncultured Prolixibacteraceae bacterium
GCGTAAAACATCTCGGTCAGGAAAGTGGTGATTGAACCGGAAACCACTTTCGGCTGATCGGCAATCCGCTCAATCTTAACCCCTTCAGGAAGTTCGGATTGAAATTGATTCAGAACTTCATCCACCTCTTTTCCAAATTCAACAATGTTGTTGCCATGCTGCATTTCCATCGAAATCAGCAGGCATTTGTTACCGTTATTGGTGATATAACTGTCGGGATCAGGATATTCGCGGACTATCCGGGCAATGTCTTTCAGTCGGATGATATTTCCGGCAGGATCAGAATAGACGATCTGCTCTCCCATATCCTGTTCCGAGTTATAGGAAGGAGCAATATGCACAGGCGCCCACAACTGATCGTTGCTGACCGAACCGCTCAGGGTGGTAAATCCCTGCGAAAAAAGATTCGCCATTAAAGTCGAAGTACCGATTCCGTAACTGGTGAGTTTTTCTTTTTCAAGATAAACCGTGATCTGTTCTTTTTCAAGCCCATAATGCCTCAGTTTCGAAACCGCTTCGATCCTCCGGAGCCTGCTCTCCAGCTCTTTTATATACTCTTCCAGTTCACGGTACGATTTATTGTTGGCTTCCAGGGATATCAACAGAGCAGATGTGTCGCCAAAGTCACTGTCGGAATACAAAGCCAGCACCCCCGAAGGCAACTGTGACTTAAACCCGTTCAGTCCATGATTCAATTTAGCCCAGAATTCACCGGCATTCTTCACATCTTCATTCAGCTCGACAAAAATGATCATCAGGCCCTCCCTGGAATAGGAATAGGTTTTCTTCTTCCTGATCTCCTTAAAGCCGAAAAGGTAATTCTCGACCTTGGAAGTGAGCTGCTTCTCCACATCGTTGGAGGAAGCTCCCGGATAGACGCCAATAACCAGTCCCTGACGAACGGTGTAGGTGGGAAACTCCTGCCGGGGCATTACAAACAATGCATAGACTCCCAGAATTACCAGCAACGCTGTGATCAGGAAGACAATCTGCCGGTAATGCATAGCCGATTCGACAATGCCTGACTTTTTCATTTCTCCCGGATAATTTGGATGGATGAATGATCGTTGATTTTCTGATAACCCTCGGTAATGAGCCAGTCACCTTGGGAAAGTCCACTTTTAATGACAACTCCGTTGGAAACCAGAGAACCGGTTTCCACCACTTTTTTCAGGGCCTGATTGGAATGCTGATCTGCTACAAACACGAACTTTTCCCCGGAAGCATCAGACTGAACACACGATAAGGGTATTACCAGTCGTGACGACAATTGAGGATTGCGGATAACTGCCTTGCAAACCATGCCGGGTCTTGCCGTTTTCTCAGGATTGGCCAGTTCTGCCTTGACCGCATAGGTATGGGACAACGGATTGGAAAGTACGCCCACTTCGGTCACCTTCCCTTCAAATTCCTGGTCCCCGAGCGCTGAAACCTTGATCTGTACCGATGCTCCTTTCCTGATTCCTGCAATTTCGTTTTCAGGAACCGGAATTTTCACATTGACCTTTTCTATTCTGACCAGCTGAAAAACAGGATTTCCAGGGATGATCCCCATGCCGGGCTCTATCATCCTTTTTCCGATGGTGCCCGAGGAAGGAGCATAGAGTTTGCTGTCCTTAAGATTCTTCCCGGCAATAGCAGCCATGGAACGCGCCTGTTCCAATCCGGTCTGTATGTCCATGAATTTCACTTCGGGCAAGCTCCCCTTTTTATATACCGATTCAAGTCGGTTAAAGGCATCTTCAGCCTGCTTTTGTTTTGAAAGCGCTATCTGGTAAGCATTTTGGTAACTTTCATCATTCAGAACAGCAAGCAGTTGTCCCTTAGAAACATCCTGACCTTCTTCAACCAACACTTTTTCAACGTTTCCGGAGATTAAAAAACACAAAGGCACCGATACCGACTCCTCTATGGTTCCAATGTAGGAACTTTCCTTACTTCCGGCTCCCGTTTCCAGTACCCGGACCTTAACCGGAACGGACTGTTCGGCTTCAGAAAGTACGGGTTTTTGAGGACCGGAATTACATCCGGCCATACCCATTGCGCCAATTGAAAGACAAAATAACAATCTGTTCACTCTTTTCATGGTTTTTCAAGTTTTGTTGCAATACATTCTCATTTAGATTTGAATCTCCGTTATGGGATCACAGCAAACCGCGAATCAGCATACCGGTAATTTTGTCAATCCGGTCTTCAAATCCCGGAAGCTTGTTTTCAATGAATAAATCCACTTCAATACCTCTCAATGCACTGACGATGGTGTGAGACAATACCGGCACATCTTCCATCTCAATCGATTTCAAAATGCCCTGCTGAATTCCTTCAGTCAGAATGGTGCTTAAAAATTCCACCTCCTGAATATCAAATTTAGCGCGCAGACTAAGCATCAATCTGTTCAGATTTCCCTTAATTTCACCACAAACCAGCTTGTACAGGATGACCTTGCATTTCAGTTCCCTGAAGTTGCACAGGGCATAAGCCATGATTTTCTCCTGCGGCGTTTTTGCTTCCGCCACCCTTTTCTGCACGGCCAGCGCAACTTCATCAATTTCCCTGGTTACCACAGCATCGAATACCTCATTTTTATTTTTAAAGAAATAATACAGCGTGCTTTTACTCTTCCCAGTCTGCCGGGCGATATCTTCCATCGTAGTTTTGTGCAATCCGAATTGCTGAAACAACTTGCCGGCAGCATCAATTATTTCATTTTTAACAACTACTTCATTTTGCATATTGAAAACGTTTATACTTTTTTCGTTTTTTCGTACAAATATAGTACTTTTTCCTGGTAATTTCAGGTACGATTTTTGATGAATTTTTCCGGATGGCATTCCATGATCGTTTCAGACGGGTTTTTCTCCTTTCTGAATGGATTGGAAAATGCGAGAATTTGTAGTATTTTTGTGCGGGGAAACCAAGCGGGTGGCCACGGGAAACGGTCACTCACTGGATACAGAAACCAGTATAAAGGGTTCTTTTCTTAAGGGTTTATCATTTAGACATATCGGGACTGACCGGTTTTGACAGCGGGCAGGAGAGGTATGCAAGCATGCCGGGCTTTGATCGCACAGCCCGTCAACAATGGCGTTCACAATTTAACTGGCGAAGAAAACTTTGCTCTCGCTGCATAATCGAACCAAGTAGATTGGCTTAATCCCGGCACAAGGTGTCGGGACGGGACGTCACCCCGGAGGTCAGGCCCTCAGCCGTCCGGATCCGGTGGCGCAGCAATTGAGGGATAGCCCGTGGAAAGCTCCGGTCCGCAGGCGAAATAAAGGGGATAAGGTGCAGGTCGGCAGCCCCGGGCCAGCCTGCATTCGAAAATCAATCCTGGGATAAGCATGTAGAAAACATATGGCTTCCTCGTTTGGACGCGGGTTCGACTCCCGCCAGTTCCACCATCAGGGATGTGCTTCCGCGCATCCCTGATTTTATAGGTACACACCATTGCCATGAAATACTCCATCCTCCTCTTTCTGTTGCTGCCCCTGCTGACATTCAGTCAGCAAACCATCAACCAGACCGACTCCCGGGGCCTGAAACAGGGATACTGGCAGAAAAAATATCCCTCCGGAACCCTGATGTATGAAGGCTATTTTACCGATGGTAAACCCACCGGACATTGGAAGCGTTATCATGAATCGGGCGGAGTGAAAGCCATTTTACAATACAGCGAAAAGGGTGATTCGGTCAAAGCCCTGCTTTTTGAAAATTCGGAAGAACCGGTTGCCGAAGGGAGCTATGTGGGTGAAAAGAAAGAGGGTCTTTGGATTTACTTCTCCGGGAAAATAAAAATCGCCGAAGAGCGTTTTTCAGGCGGACTAAAAAACGGACAATGCAGAAAATATTATAATTCCGGTGAATTATTGGAAGAATCGGAATGGAAAAACAACCAGCTGGAAGGAAAATACAGCGCCTACTTTCAGTCGGGAAAGCCTTACCTGCAGTGCATGTACAGCCAAAACCGGCGGAATGGCCGCTGTTTCAGCTATTTTCAGTCGGGAAACCCCGAAGTGGAATCGTTTTATCAAAACGACTTACCCGAAGGTACCTGGAAGTATTTTGATGATGAAGGCAACCTCCGGTACACCCTGATTTATGAAAAAGGGTTATTGAAAAACCCAGAAGTCCTTCTTGAGCTTGATTCCGATGAGTTGGACAGCCTCGAGAAACAACGTGACCGTTTCGCCTATCCTGAGAAATATCTGCAAAATCCGGAAGAATATTTCAACAGAAACAGGTAATCTGGCCCAATGCACGAAACGACAGGCCGGATTGAAAAAATGCATCTTTCCCTCTCTTTTCTTACCTTTGATACTTATTATTCACCCTATTCCGATGAATACCCGTTATACACTTCTGGAACTGCACAGCCTGATCAGGGAGGTACTTCAGGACAACCTGCCTGAAGCTTACTGGGTCGTGGCCGAAATCAGTGAGATGAAGGTAAACCGGTCGGGGCACTGTTATCTTGAACTGGTGGAAAAAGATGCAGTTTCCGATGAGATCGTGGCCCGTGCCAGGGCTACCATCTGGTCTTATACCTTCAGAATGGTGAAACCCTATTTCGAAACCACCACCGGGCAACCATTTTCAGAAGGCATCAAGGTGCTGATTCAGGTGGCGGTTGAGTTTCACCCGGCTTACGGATTAAGTCTGAACATCAAAGACATCGATCCTACTTACACGGTAGGGGATATGGTCCGGCGACGCAGGGAAATCATTCACAGGTTGCAGGAATCCGGTGTGTTTGACATGAACCGGGAACTTCCCCTGCCTCTGGTACCCCAGCGGATTGCTGTGATCTCCTCCGCCACAGCTGCCGGATACCAGGATTTTATCCACCAACTCGACCACAACAGGTACGGCTACTGCTTTACCCATAAGCTCTTTGAAGCCTATATGCAAGGATCCGAAGCCGTGTCATCGGTTTTAAATGCCCTGGATGCCGTATATGCCGAAGAGGCCGGATTCGATGCCGTGGCCATCCTGCGCGGCGGTGGCGCCCAGGCTGACCTCAGCTGCTTCGACAACTTCGACCTAGCCTTTACTGCCGCCCAGTTTCCCCTCCCGATTGTCACCGGGATCGGGCACGAAAAAGATGACACCATCCTCGACCTGGTAGCCCATACCCGCCAGAAAACCCCCACTGCCGTGGCCGAATTCTTTATCTCGGGAATGGTGCGGTTCGAGGACCGACTCAACCAGCTTCAGACAGAGATCATCACCCATGCACGGGAAATTCTGGAAACATACAGCGACGACATCGGAGAACGGGTGGAAGAACTCAAAAGACTGACTGAAAAGTATCTGGCGGTCAATCAACTGAATCTCAATAAACTGGGGCAAAGGTATAAATCAGGGGTAAACGGATTTGTTGAACGTCAGACCGTCATCCTCTACCGGTACCAGTCCAGGATTTTAAAATTCCCGGTGCTGATGCTCCATAAGAAACAGCATGAATGGTCGCGGCTTGCCCGCGAAACGCATATTTTGGTCAGATCGCGCCTTCACACCGATAAAGTCAAACTTGGCCAGTTGACGCGGGTTATCCCCACAAAATTAAGAACCTTCATCAGCTCAGCTTTCAGGGAGTTAAAAATCCATGAGGAATCGCTGCGCCACCTCGATCCCAAGAACATCCTGCTGCGGGGATTTTCCATCGCCCTGCAGGACGGGAAGATCCTGAAATCAGTAACTTCAGTTTCAGAAACAGAGGAGCTCGAAACCAGGTTCCACGACGGTTCGGTCTTCAGTAAAATTGTAAAAAAATAGAAATGGTCCCGAAGAAAATTACCTATCAGGAAGCATTGGACGAGATCGAAGACATTCTCGCCAAAATCGAAAATGAGGAACTCGACATCGACGAATTATCGGAAAAGGTGAACCGTGTCTCCTTTCTGTTGAAGTTCTGCAAAGAAAAGCTGCATAAAACCAATGCTGAAGTGGAAAAGATCCTCGGGGAAATGGAGGAGTAAAAGATTTGTGATTTTAGATTTCAGATCTCAGATTTCAGATCTGATCACGAATTTTCAATAAATCCTGCGATCCAGTCACCCACTTCAGAGGTCCGGAAAGAGGTATCCCGTGCGATATCCAGCGTCACCACACCTGATTCGAGAGAGGCATTGACCGCCTCGCGGATGATTTTTCCCTCCTCCTTCAGGTTGAATGCATACTCGAACATCATGGCGGCAGAGAGAATGGTAGCCACCGGATTGGCTATATCTTTGCCAGCGGCCTGCGGGTATGAACCGTGAATGGGTTCAAACACGGAGGTGTGGATTCCGATGGAGGCAGAAGGCAATAATCCGAGCGAGCCGGTGATCACACTGGCCTCATCGGTAAGAATATCCCCGAACATATTTTCTGTGACCAGCACATCAAAGTTTTTGGGCCACTGGATGATTTGCATGGCAGCGTTATCCACGAACATATACTCGGTGACAATATCCGGATAGGAAGGGGCCATATCCTGAGCTACTTCGCGCCAAAGGCGGGAACTTTCAAGGACATTGGCCTTATCGACGACGGTCAGTTTTTTTCGTCTTCTGCCAGCAAAATCATAGGCCAATTTCAGAATCCGTTCAATCTCTTCACGGGTATAGGTGCAAGTGTCATATGCGGTATTTCCTCCCTCTTTTCTTCCCTTTTGCCCGAAGTAAATTCCTCCGGTAAGTTCTCTGATGCATACAAAATCAGCACCTTCCACCAGATCTTTCCGCAGCGGGGATTTATGGAGCAGGGAAGGGAAGGTTTCCACCGGCCGGATGTTGGCGTACAATCCCAGTTGCTTCCGCATTCGGAGCAGTCCCTGTTCCGGTCGGACCGTCGCTTTGGGATCGTTGTCAAAGCGGGGATCACCTATGGCGCCGAACAGCACCGCATCGGCCTTCATACAGATTTCATGGGTTTCCGGGGGATAGGGATCCCCTGTTTTTTCGATGGCTATGGCACCGGTCAGGGCGTATTCATAAGAGAGTTGGTGTCCGAACTTCCGTGAGACGGCTTTTAAGGATTTCATGGCTTGTTCAATGATTTCGGGCCCGATGCCGTCGCCGGGCAATACTGCTATTTTCAGATTCATATTATAAATTGTTCAATTGCTGGGTGAAATCGGTTTCAATGATATTCAACATCTTAATGGTAGCCTTGATGGCGGCGGTTGTCTGGTCAGAGTCCAGTCCCCTGGTTTTAAACTCATGTCCGTTCTGCCAGGTGATGACGGTTTCGACCAATGCATCGGTCCGGCCTCCCGGAGGAATGGTAACCACATAATCGACCAAGGTTGGGAAAGGTTTGTCCAGCTTCTGGTAGATCTTCTTCAGAGCCCGCATGAAGGCATCATACTGTCCGTCACCCGAACTGCTTTCTTCATATTCAACCCCTTCAATTTCAATGCTGACCGACGCCATCGGCCGGAGACCCTTGGCATGGGCAATGGAGTAATTCTTAATGACGATTTTTTCCTGGATAGCCTGGCTGCTGAGCACATCGGCCACAATGTAGGGAAGCTCCTCCGAGGAGACATTCTCCTTCTGATCCCCCAGCTCGATGATCCGGTCGGTAACTTTTTTCAGGGACTCGGAATCAAGGTCTATGCCCAGCTCTTCCAGGTTCTTTTTAATATTGGCCTTCCCGGAAGTCTTGCCCAGAGCATATTTCCGGATCCGGCCAAACCTTTCCGGAAGTAATTCATTGAAATACAAATGGTTCTTATTATCGCCATCGGCATGTATCCCGCTGCACTGGGTGAAAACGAATTCTCCGATCAGGGGCTTATTAGCAGGAATCCGGACTCCGCTGAAGGATTCCACCACCTTTGAAATACGGTTCAGCATGGCTTCATTCACGTTCGATTTCATTTTGAGGTGATCGGTAGCCATGGCGATTACGCTCGACAACGGCACGTTGCCGGCTCGCTCACCCAGACCATTTACCGTGGTGTGGATACAACGTATTCCGGCTTTTAACGCCTGGTAAACGTTGGCAACGGCCAGGTCATAATCGTTGTGGGCATGAAAATCAAAAGCAATGGACGGATAGGTTTCCAGCATTTCCCTACAGAAACGGTAGGTTTCATCCGGATTGAGGATCCCCAGTGTGTCGGGAAGCATGATCCGGCCGATTTTTTCATCTTTCAG
>CAYWTT010000154.1:0-8122 GCA_964461245.1 uncultured Prolixibacteraceae bacterium
ATTTTACCGGCAACCGAATGGATTTTGGTCGTTTCAAGCGCTTCCTTGAGGGTAAAGGGCGGCAGGATAGTCGGGATCCGTTTTGCCAACATGGTTTTCCCTGACCCCGGAGGGCCTATTAACAAAATATTATGGCTTCCTGCCGCGGCAATTTCGAGGGCACGTTTGACATTTTCCTGCCCTTTGACATCGGAAAAGTCGACTTCCGACTGGTTTACCCTGGCAAAGAACTCGGCACGGGTATCCACCACGGTTTGTTCGGGTTCCGAATCACCGTTCAAGAAATCAATGACCTCATGGAGGTTTTCCACCCCGTAAATCTTCAGGGTATCTACCACCGCGGCTTCCCGTGCATTGGCTTTGGGCAGGATAAAACCCTCAAATCCCTCCTTGCGGGCATTCACGGCAATGGGTAAAATCCCTTTGACAGGCTGTAACGTGCCATCGAGCGACAATTCTCCCATCATCACATACTTTTCAAGCTTCCCGGGCCTGATCTGTTCCGAGGCGGCAAGCACTCCGATGGCGATCGGAAGATCATAAGCCGATCCCTCTTTCCGGATATCCGCCGGCGCCATGTTGACTACAATTTTATGCTTGGGCCATTTATATCCGATAATGCGCAGGGCTGATTCGATGCGTTGCTGACTCTCTTTTACCGCGTTATCGGGAAGACCGACCAGGAGAAATTTAATGCCTTTGGTGACATCTGCTTCAATGGTGATGGTAGCTGCATTTATCCCAAATACCGCGCTACCGAAGGTTTTAACAAGCATGACTGACAGTGTAAGGGTTTGTTGTCCTTAAAGTTAAGGAGTTTTCACCATATTTACATCATCAGCCTGAGTAATAATTATCCGGGAGATATTCCGGAATCAGGTAAACCAATGCCGGTTACCAGGGTAGTTTTCCCAGGTCGAGATTTCCTCCCGACAAAATAATGCCTGTTTTTTTACCCTTTACGTCCACTTTCCCTTCCAGAATGGCACCCAGGGGGACGGCTGAGGAAGGCTCAATGATGATTTTCATTCGTTCCCAGATCATCCGCATGGCTTCCACGATTTTCTCCTCTGACACGGTGACAATGGCGTCCACGTTTTTCCGGATGATGGTAAAAGTGCGTTCGCTCAGGGAAGTCAACAAGCCGTCGGCTATGGTTCGGGGATTTTCGGAGGGGAAGATTTTCCCGGCATAAAAGGAGCGGAATGCATCGTCGGCGCCGGCCGGCTCGGCGGCTATCACCCTGCATTCAGGAAGGAGATGTTTAATTGAGATGGAAGTGCCGCTGAGAAGACCTCCTCCGCCCACGGGGGCCAAAATGATATCCAGAGGTCCGGCATCTTCTGCCAGCTCCCGGGCAGCGGTACCCTGTCCGGCAATCACATAAAAATTGTCATAAGGATGGATCTCCGCGGCTCCGGTCCGGGCGACCACTTCGGCCAGTGTGCTTTCACGTGCGCTGAGTGTCGGTTCGCAGAAAGTGATCAGCCCGCCATAGCCGGCCACCGCTTTTTTCTTGATTTCAGGAGCGGTGCGGGGCATAACAATATAGGCCGGAACTCCGCGGATGCGGGCAGCAAGGGCAAGGGCTGCAGCGTGATTTCCGGAGGAATGGGTGGCCACTCCCCGCTTTGCATCTTCTTCCGAAAGCGAGAATACAGCATTGCAGGCTCCCCTGAATTTGAAAGCCCCCACTTTCTGAAAATTCTCACATTTAAAAAACAAATACGCTCCGGTCATCCTGTCGATACTTTCGGATGTGAATACCGGCGTACGGTGTATCTGAGGTGCTATCCTGTCATGGGCTTCCAGAACGTCACTGAAATCAGGGATTTGAATCATTTTTACTGAATTTTTCGTTCAACAGATCATAATCGGTTTTAAAAAAAGATTGGTCGGCCAGATTCCGCATATACCGAATTCCTGTATAATAGAGCAAAACTAAAAATCCAAGAAAAGCAAACCAGAGCCAGTCGATTCCCGTCATCAGGATGAAGTCATAAATTCCGTGAAGCAATACCGGAAAGAATAGCGCTTTTAGCTTCATAGACTGCCGTTTCCGGGGATAAAATTTGGCCAGGCCGAAGTAAAAGCCCATGATGATTCCAAAGATGGCATGGGCCGGAACGGCTGTGAAAGCCCGGACTATCCCGGTAGCATATCCTTCCTGAAGGACATACAGCAAGTTCTCCAGACCGGCAAATCCAAGGGAAATAAAAGTTGCATAGACGATTCCGTCGTATTTGTCATTGAATTCGGGGCTTTTCCAGATTAAGAGGAATAGAGCCAGGTATTTGAGCACTTCTTCGGTAAGGCCTGCTACGGCAAATGCGCGCCAGGCTGTTTCATAAATGCCCTCCAGAGACTCTCCCGCTGCTGAGAGAAGGCTCTCGGCGCCTGCGGCAGGAAGGATGATCAGGATACCTGCCAGAAGTGCAAGCATAAGTCTACCCAAAGGTTCCCGTTCGTATTTGTCACGGGTCCAGATAAAAGCGGCAATAATGGCCACCGGACCAAGAGATATCAGCAGTATGTCCATTTCCGCTGTGTGTTAAGCAGGCAGTAGAAGACAGCCGTCAGCAGTTTGTTTATTCACCAAAAGAAAAGTTACAGTGTTCCGATCAGCTCTTTCAGGATCAGGGTCATAAAAGGTTCGGCATTTCGGGCTACCATTTGAACCTCTTCATGGGAAATCTCCACAATCTGTCCGGGTACACCGCTGTCGGTGATAATGGAAATCCCGAACACCTTCATTCCTGAATGATGGGCGACAATCACTTCGGGAACCGTGCTCATTCCCACCGCATCGCCTCCAAGATGGCGGAACATGAGGTATTCGGCAGGGGTTTCGAAAGTGGGCCCCGAAACGCCCACATACACTCCTTCTTTCACCGGGATATGGTTTTTCTGGGCGATTTGTCTGGCTTTTTCGCGAAGCACGGGGTCATAAACCTGGCTCATGTCAGGGAAACGGGGGCCCAGTTCATCCAGGTTTTTCCCCCTCAGCGGGTGTTCCGGAAAAAAATTGATGTGATCGCGAATAATCATGATATCGCCCACCTTATACTCCGGGTTCAGTCCGCCGCTGGCATTTGACACGAACAGCACGGAGATGCCCAGTTCCCGCATTACCCTGACCGGGAAGGTCACCTCTTTCATGCCGTATCCTTCATAGAAGTGAAATCTTCCCTGCATAGCCAACACTTCCCGGTCACCCAGGCGGCCGATAATCAGCCGGCCGGCATGTCCGTCGACCGTAGAAAGCGGAAAATTGGGGATTTCATGGTAGGGCACTTCGTGTTTTATTTCAATTTCCTTGGCTAAACCGCCCAGTCCCGTACCCAAAATAATACCCGTTTCAGCTTTTATTCCGGTTCTTTCGGAAATGTAACTCGCGGTTGCTCTTATTTTCTCCAACATACTCCCTGATTTTTTTATCAAATAATTTTCCTTCTTGGTCCAGAAACCTGACAAGGACGGGCAAACAGTATAAGGCCGGTTTGATTGGCTCAATTAGCTCATCGAATCTGACCAGTTTGGCAATATCCTTTTCCGTGGTAACGATGATCTTATCGTGGGTATTCATTGCTTCGTATTTGCCGATGATGCCCTGAATATCCTCTGCCGTATAGTTGTGATGATCGGGGAAAATGAGGGTTTCAACTTCGGATGACAGCTTCTTTACATGCTGAATGACCGGTTCAGGCGAAGCAACTCCGGCCACCAGGAGGATACCCCTGTTTCGGGTATCTGAGAAAAGATCGGGCAGGGGGGCTCCGGGAAAGACCGGATAAACCGATCCATAGGTCATTGTGGTAAAAAAGAGTTCCTGGTAAGGGAACAAAAAAACATCCTTGGCCATGATCCGCCTGGTTATCGGTTTGATTTCGGGCGGACATTTGGTGATGATGATGATATTGGCCCGGCGCAGCTGGTAGCGGCTTTCACGCAGCCGGCCGGCGGGCAGCAGCCGGTCTTCCTTTAAAGGCTTGTTGTAATCAATCAGTACGATATTGATTCCGGGATTGATCCTGCGGTGCTGAAATGCATCGTCCAGAACCACCACATCGGGAGGATTTTCCATATTCAGCAAAGTGTTGATGCCAATTGCCCGGTTTTCACATACTGAAACGACCGCTCCGGGAAACTTCCTTTTTATCTGTAATGGTTCGTCGCCGGTTTCCATTACATCTGATGTGGTTTCAACCAGCCTGAATCCTTTTGACTTTCTCCTGTATCCCCTGCTTAACACCGATACCCGGAAATTCGATTTCAACAGCTTGATCAGGTATTCCGTATGTGGTGTTTTTCCAGTGCCTCCGACGGTGATATTCCCCACCGATATGACAGGTATTTCAAATTCCTCCGAATGGAAGAACTTCATATCATACAACAGGTTGCGGATAAATACTACCCAACCATATATCCAGGACATCGGGATCAAAAACAACTTCACCATACCCCATGAAATCATGGGCTCTAAGGTAATAAAAATTGACCGATTTTACCTGACCTCAATATCGAATGGTATCCGGGCATAGATGCCTTTCATCCGGCTTATTCTCTGCAGCTGCTCGAAATATTTCCAGTTGTCACCCAATTCTTTCTTCATGAACCAGATACGGACGTTATGGGTTCCGCCTTTCAACAGTTCGGTAAAAGGATCGGTCAATTCTGGAAGATACACTATCCGGTAGTCTTCAATCCCCGCCATCTCTGCGGCTGCTTTCACGGCATCTGACAAACCGCCCCACTGATCCACCAATCCTATTTTGAGGGCATTTTCTCCTGTCCAGACTCTTCCCTGACCTATTGAATCAACGGCCGCCCTGCTCATTTTTCTGCCATCGGCGACCCGTGATACAAACAGGGCGTAACCCTCCTCGATATACTGTTGCAGCAGGTTACGCTCAAACTCATTCATGGGCCGGGTGAACGAGGGCATATCGGCATGTTCGTTGGTTTTCACCACGTCAGTGGTAATCCCCAGTTTATCATTGAGCAATTCCCCGGCATTGGGTATCATGCCGAAAATTCCCACCGATCCGGTGATGGTGTTGGGTTGGGCCACAATTTTATCAGCGGCGCAGGAGATATAATATCCACCCGATGCAGCCAGGTTGCTCATAGAAGCAACCACCACCTTTTCCTCAGCGGCCAGTTTGACTTCTCTCCATATCACTTCGGAATCGTACGCGCTCCCGCCAGGAGAATCCACTCTGATAACGATGGCCTTGTAGCTCGAATCCTGTCTGACTTTCCTGATTTCGCGCGAAATCTTTTCCGCATTGATCCCTTCGTCACCCATTGTATTCCCAATTTCTCCGCTGGCATAAATGACGGCGATTTTGTCATGGGAAATTCTCTTTTTGGCTGCTCCCTTTTTTGCAGGGACTTTGGCATAATCGGACACCGTGACAAACGGAATTCCCTTTTTGGGAGATGTGCCGGTTATTTTCCGCAGGTCATCCAACACCTGGTCCTTGTATTTCAGGGTGTCGACCATGCCGGCCCTGAGGGCCTGCTGTCCTTTGCGGAAGGTCATGACCCGGTCGGCCAGCCGGTTGAGAGAATCTGCCGGAATCTTCCTTGCTGCTGAAATCCCTTCGAGCATATGGTTCCACATGCTGTTCAGGTACACCATTTTCTGTTCACGGTTTTCAGGACTCATCTTATCCAGCATATAAGGTTCGACAGCCGATTTAAATTTTCCATGGCGGACAATCTGCATTTCGACACCCAGTTTTTCGAGTGCTTTCTTGTAAAAGGTGACTTCCCCGCCCAATCCGCGGAAATCAATGA
Organism: uncultured Prolixibacteraceae bacterium; assembly: GCA_964461245.1. Lineage (GTDB taxonomy): Bacteria > Bacteroidota > Bacteroidia > Bacteroidales > Prolixibacteraceae > UBA1413. Next base: position 5,803 of record CAYWTT010000154.1, read on the forward strand.
CTCCCTGGGGGTTCAGCACCACCTTGTCGGCTATGGTGGCCAGATAGTACGATTTTTGGTCGTACAGGTCACTATATGCATAAACGGGTTTGCCGCAACTCTTCCTGAAATCGGAAAGAGCATTCCGTATCTCTTCTGCAGCGGCCATCCCGCCGTTGAAAACGGATGCATTCAGGTAAATGCATTTGATCCGGTCGTCATCCTTTGCCTTTTCGATGGCCGACAAGATCTGATCCAATCCCAGTTTGCGGGTTTGTTCCCATCCGGGAATATTCAGATCGGCAAAAGGATCTGACGGGGCACGGTCCACAATCTGATTGTCGAGTTTCAGAAGCAGCATGGACCGGTCGGCTACTACCACCTGCTTCTCTGTCGAAGCGACAATGACACTGATCACGATCATCAGAATGAAAAACCCGACAACAAGGGTCAGAAAAATTCCTGCCACAGTAGCCAGGGTGTATTTAATAAACTCTTTCATGGTATTTTGATTTATTCATTACTTTTACTCTTCAACAGCTTATATGTCTTGTAAACATTAACTTAATTACACAAATGTAATGGGTAGTCACAAACTATTTTTATGTCTGGGGGGAAATCTGGGAAATAAAGCTGAAATATTTGCCGATACACTGCAGAGGATAAAAAACCGCATGGGTCAGGTTCAGAGCCTCTCGTCCATTTACGCTTCACCGGCATGGGGATTTGAGTCGGAAAATGAATTCTGGAACCGGGTGGTAGTGGTGGAAACCTGTCTCTCTCCGCTATTTGTACTGGAAGAGATCCGTATCATCGAGAATCATTATGGAAGGAAAAGAGAATCCCGGAGTTATAGTTCCCGGAAAATGGACATCGATATTTTATTTTATGATAATCTTGTCATGCGGTCGGATGAGCTGACCATACCCCATCCGTTAATGGAACAGCGCAATTTTGTGCTGGTACCTCTTTTGGAAGTGGCTCCTGAGTTTGTTCATCCGGTTTCGGGTAAAACAATTGCGGAAATCTTCCGAAGTTGTACTGACCGTTCAGAAATTCACCGGATTGATGCCGGTTCCGGAGTAAATAAATCTGAAAATTTCAGAAATTTGTAAAAGGGAACGAGTCAGTGCAGATAAGTACAGTTGTTTCGCATCTTGGTAAGGTTTTTGCTGTTTTCTGAATAAAATCAACGTTGAAAATATCATTTATGAAGACAAAGGCCTTTTTATTGCTTTTCAGTATCGTTTTGATTTTGCCTGCCTGCAAGAATAATCCCGCGGTCCTGCACACCAACATCACGGGAAAGGCTGGCGAAATGATTGTAGTAATGTCGAAAGTATCCTGGGACGATGCTCCCGGCAACCTTGTCAGGAAGATCCTGGCACAGCCTCAGTTGTCGTTGCCGCAGGAGGAACCGATTTTTGATCTGGTTCATATTCCCCATGAGGCTTTCAAAGATATTTTTCTTACCACCCGGAATATTATTCAGATTAAGATCTCCCCCATCGTTGAGAATCCCGGGGTAACCTTTTCCAATGATGTCTGGGCATATCCGCAAGCCACGGTACAGATCAACGCAAGGAACAACGGAGAGTTCGAAGTGCTCTTTCTGCAAAATTCCGACAAGATCGTGGCCTATTTCATTAAGGCCGAACGGGACCGGTTAACCATGAACTATGCGAAATTGCATGAAATGGCTGTATTAAACACCCTGGAGAAAAATTTCGATGTCTATCTGAATGTTCCCCCGGGATTTGCGGTTTCCAAAGGAGGAACCAATTTTTCATGGATCCGGTATGAAACCCCTGAAATTTCACAGGCCTTGTTCGTCTATACCTTTCCTTATACCTCCGACAGCACTTTTACCCTCCATTACCTGTTGAATAAACGTGACAGTATTTTAAAGGTCAATGTTCCCGGACCGGTTGAGGGAAGCTATATGACCACTGAACGAAGAATCACTCCGGTTTACCAGATTACCCGGCACAATGGAAATTATACCGCTGATATCCGGGGACTCTGGAGCGTGGAGCATGACTTTATGGGAGGTCCGTTCATTATGCTGGCAGAGTTGGATGCCTATCGTCAGCGGGTGGTTGTGGTAGACGGATATGTTTATGCCCCCTCCAAAAATAAGCGGAATCTCCTCCGGCAGGTGGAAGCCATGATTTATAGTCTCCGGTTTAAAGATCAGGAAAAAAATGACAAAATAAACAGCCAGATTAATATGGGGAATTAGAAAAATTAGTTTTTTTTAATAAAAAACGCAAATATATAATACATACACTGGTGTCTATTAATTTTTGTTAAAATGACTCGTATCTGTTTTATGCACAGC
>CAYWTT010000155.1:0-8094 GCA_964461245.1 uncultured Prolixibacteraceae bacterium
ACTGGGGGCGGCAATGGGGTATGCCCTCCCGATATACCCGGTATACAATGAAGACGGTACATTTTACAAGGGGGGAGGAAACTCAGCCAATCCGGTCATGGTCAACGAGCTGAGGAACGAATACAACAATGAATACAGAACAATTAACAGCCTGAGTGTTAATTATATTCCATTCTCCAAACTGAATTTCAGCTTTTCCGGTGCCCTCGATTATATGAACTTTAACAATGAAGGGCTTGAAGAAGGATACATGAGGTCGTCGGGTGAAAACTACGAATGGAAAAACAACCGCGAAGTTTTCAACTGGAATTACAATGTGATTGCAGATTATAATTTCGAACTGGAGAATGACCATGATCTCAAGATCATGCTTGGCCACGAGCTTCAGGAATCACTAACAACCGGATTGAACAAAAACTGGGATTTCAGCAGGGACGTTCCGGAAAATAAAGAAAGCCTCAGGGATGAGCACTGGCGCTTCATTAGTTTTTTCGGAAGGCTTAATTACCTTTATAAAGACCGTTATATTGCCCAGGCTACTCTCCGTACCGATGGTTCATCCAGGTTCGGTGAAAATAATAAATTCGGGTATTTCCCAACGTTGGCACTGGGATGGATCATGACGGAAGAGAAGTTCCTGAAAGAGGTCAAATGGCTTTCCTTCCTGAAATTAAAAGCCAGTTATGGTCTGACCGGGAATGCCAACATACCGAATTACGAACAGGTGGGTACCTACCGACTGTCAACCACCAACAGCCTGTATTACAATGGCCTGCCGATCAGGTACCCTGAAAAGTTCGAAAACCCGGACCTCAAATGGGAAACCACCAATACCTATGACCTCGGATTCGAATCCAGGTTGTTTGGCGGAAGAATATCCACAGAAATGGCTTACTTCTTTAAAAAGTCGGAAGATGTTTTTATCAATGTGGCCATCACTTCCACGTCAGGTTACGGAAGCCAATGGCAAAACATTGCCACAATTGAGAATGAAGGATTGGAATTCAGTATCACCACCAAAAACCTCACCGGCGATTTTCAGTGGGATACTCAGTTCAACATTGCCACCCTGCGTAATGAAGTGACCGATGTGGGCGGACTGACTACCGAGGAGATCGGTGGAGGCACCAATGACACCCGTATATTAAAGGGTTACCCGGTAGGAACAAACCGGTTGGTCAGGGTTTCCCGGATTGATCCGGCTGACGGCCGCCCTGTATATCTCGATAAAAAGGGAAATGAAACCAAGACTTACAAATTTGAAGGAGAGGAGGGCTTTGCGGTACCAGCCGGAAAGGTCATCCCTGATTTTACGGGTGGTTTTACCAATATCTTCAGGTATAAGAATCTTGAATTGACTGGTCTGTTCACATTCAGCTACGGGGCGCAAATCTATGATTCCTCCTCAAAAAGGCAGATGGGACTTGCTTCAGACTGGAATTTCAGAACTGATATTTTTGACCGCTGGAGAAAACCGGGAGATCTCGCCAAATATCCCAGAATGTCGAGAGAAGGGGCTACCTATGGTAAAGACGGGGAACAGTGGTTCAATTCAACCATGTGGCTTTTTAATGGCGATTATGTCCGTCTGAAGAACCTTACCTTGTCCTATTTGGTTCCCCATAAGCTGGTGAAAGATGCTGGGGTTTCTTCCATGAAGGTATTCCTGGGAGGGACCAATCTGCTGACTTTCACCAAATACCCGGGTGCTGACCCCGAGGTTGCCAGGGATAATGACGATGCCAGGGACCGGAACATGAGTTCCAATGTAAGCTTCCTGACTCCTCCTCAGGAAAGAGTGATAACCTTTGGCTTAAATGTAACTTTTTAAAGAATTCAGGATATGAAAAATAGATATGTAATATGGATCTTTCTTACCGGTGTACTATTTGCCGGTTGTGAAAGTTTGCTCGAAATAAATCCTGTGGATGAAGGGGTCATACTCAAATCGGATGCCATTAAAACCAAGGATGACCTGCAACAGCTGTTAAACTCAGCTTATGATGTAGTGAATGGTTATTATGGCGGACGTTTTCAGAGAACTTCCGAACTGCTGGGTGACAATGTCGTGCTCAGGGATGGCATAACCGATGAAATGGTCAACATTTTCAAACGGTATACAACCGGGTACTTTACAGATAATGAATCCTATGATCAGGCCTATAAATGTATTCTGCGGGCCAACCTGGTCATGGAAAATGTGGATCAGGTTTCCGGCATGAGCAGCGACGATAAAACCAGGATGGTGGCTGAAGCCAAATTCCTTCGCGGAATTGCCCATTTTGCGGTAGTCCGTCTCTTTGCCCAGCCATATGGATATACAACCAATAATGATCATCCCGGGGTTGTGATCAAGACGAATTCGAAAGTTGAACTTTTAGCCCGCAACACGGTTGCCGAGGTTTATCAACAAATCATTACCGACCTGACAGAGGCTGAAAATGCTTTGCCTGGCACCAATTCGAATTTTGTATATGCGACCAAGTGGGCTGCAAAAGCCGCATTAGCCCAGGTATATTTCCAGATGCACGATTATGACAAAGCCTACACCAAGGCTTCTGAAGTGATCAACAGCGGGGCTTTCACCTTTATCACCAAATTCAGCAATTACACTCCCGGTGGCACGGAAGCTATCTTTAAGCTTGTTTCCAACGAAGCTTCCGGGAAAAAAGTGGGGGGAGACTTCGGCGTCTTCAGATCTGACGGCACCAATATCCCCAATGTCAGGATAGACCGGGATGTTTATAAAAACACGGTGCTGGTCAATACAGGCGATCTGAGGATTGCCGGATGGTATAAGGTGGTGAACCCGGGGGCCAATAATGAATATGTAGCCCTGACCAAATTCAACGATGAATTTCCGGTAGTTCCGGTATTCCGCCTTACCGAAATCAAACTTTTAAGGGCAGAAGCCGCCATGCTGAAAGCCGCAGTAGACAAAACCACGGCGATCGGGGACGTGAACGATATCAGGGGAAGAGCATACGGAAACACCTCAAAGAACCTGGCAGGGACAGCTGCCAATGATGCCGTTTTAAATGCCGTGAGAACGGAAAGACGTCTTGAACTGATGGGAGAAGGCTACCGGCTTCACGACCTGAAACGCAGGGGTGCAGCAGGTGAAGATATCATTGTCAGGGGTGTTGACTGGGACTATGTCGGATTGGTCATCCAATTCGGTGCTTCTGAAGCAAACGAACTATTTAAAGCAAATCCAGAACCAAAGTAATAATCAGGAGCTATGAAAAACTATATCACAATATTATTTTTAACCATTATGGTCTTTTCCTGTCAGCCCGATGAAATTCCGCCGATAGGAGAAAAAACCGACTACAGACCCATGCTCGCAGGAACCTGGGGGCTGGTGAAATTTGAACAGATCGATGCGGATGCAGAATCGAAAAGTTTCCCGACCTACGCCACGGTCAAGGACCTTACCCGGGTTTTTACAGGGCATCCTTACACTGACTTTTCCATCACTTTTAACCAGGATGGGACATTTACTTCCAGCCAGGGGACCTCTTACATGCAAATGCTGACCAGCGGTACCTGGGCCCTCAACGATGAGAATTATCCTTCTGCCATTGTGCTTACCAAGGGGACAGAAAAACAGACCGTTTCGCTGGGAAGCCTTGCAGATGTGATTGTGGGTAGGATCAAGTTTATGGAAGTGAGAAAGCAGGCTGATACCGGGAAGACTAAAATCAAATACATCTATTCTCTCACCAAAAAATAAGGGCCATGAAGAAGTTTATCGTTTTGATTTTCATCATATGGGTTTCATTCGGGTTGAAAGCCCAGAATGCACTCCCGACATTTACCGTGACTCCTTCTGAAATAGATGCGCTGACCGAGAATGTCTCCATTGTGTTTGATGTGACAGGCTCCGCAGTGGACGGGTTGAACGATGTCTATATCTGGGCATGGGCCCCCGGGCTAACTCCTTCTGAATCCCTGATCTGCTATGAGGGGCAACTCCAAGCTGGGGCAGTATTTCTCAGAATGCCAAGTTGGAACCTGTGACGGGAAGTCCTAAAAAATTCAAACTCACCTTACCCAAAAAAGTTACTCGCAGCGGGGTAGAAGTCACCTTTAAAAATGTGGCTGAACTATTTGGAGTGGGTGATTCCCCCGGTAAAATCAAATCTTTCGGGTTCTTACTCCGTTCTCAGGACGGAAGCAAGCAAACCCCTGGGGATATGGCCACCTCGGTGAAGCTGTTGCCGCTGGAGTTTTCTGCCTCTTATTTCAGAACTTTCCCGGCCAAAGTATCCAGCAGGGATGTGGTGACCGCCTATCTCAATCTGAGTATGCTGGAATCGGGAGAAGACAAGAAGCTGTTGGTTTGCGGAAACATCACGGCCGGGATATCGTTGCTGGATGCCAACAGTGTTAAGTTGGTAACAGCCACCGGTCTTCCTACTGCATTAACTTCACAGGGAGAGTATGCTTTTACTTTCCTGCCCTCTATGGTGGGAACTTATCCGACAGGGAAAACGGTTGGTGATGTCAAGAAATGCCAGATCGTTTTTTCAGGGATAATCAATAAGCAGGGGGGTACCACTGAAGTTGTAAAAACGAAGACTTTTGAATTCGATTTTCAGGTATACCAATAATCTATGGCAAACCTTCTAAAATATGGAATAATGAAAAAATCGCTTACATATACATGGTTTCTTGCCATTGTCGCAATTTTTGCTTCCTGTAGTGAGGAAGTGGGGGATTTTACCGTGCATGGTGAGGCAATTACAGGTTTTGAGCTGGTCAGTCCGGTCAATAACGATACCCTCGTAATCAATACCGGATCGCTCACCGAAACTACCGTCTTCTCGTGGGGAGCAGCTGAGTCCGGTTTGGGAAGTCCTATAACCTACACCATCTTGTTTGATAAAACGGATGGGGATTTCTCGAACCCGATCTGGTCCAAAGCAGCTGATAATTCAGGAGCCACCCCGGCCGCGACCCTTACTTATCAAAATCTGAAGGACATATACACTGCTGCCGGAAGCGGGATTGTTTCGGTGAAATGGAATGTGAAAGCCGAAAATGGTTCCCCGAATGTGCAGATGGGACAGGTTGCCAATTTCCTGAAAATCAAATTAAGTTCCGCAGGAATCAGTAATTTCACGCTCAAGACTCCGGTAAACAACAGTCTTGTTCAGTTTGACGGTTCCCTGGAGAATTCAACCTATACCTTTGATTGGAACGATGCAACACCCACCTCAGGCAGCGTAACTTACAAGTTTTATCTGGATGAGGTGGGAGGCGATTTCTCCAGTCCCTTGGTTACCCTCACCTCCGACAACAATGGTAAGGACAGCAAGATCTCCATGACCCATGGTCAATGGAAAACACTCCTGGAAAACAACAACATCAGTGAAGGGGCCTATTGCTGGACCGTCAAGGCCATCAGTTCCGATCTCCAGTGGTACAAGGAAGTGTTTAACCTCTTCATTGAATATGTAAACTGGAGAAAGCCTATCTTCATTGTAGGAGAGGCCACCACGGTCGGCTGGGATATCAACAATGCCCTTGAAATGACCTTTGTTTCACCCAATGTCTGGACAGGAACCTTCATGCTCAAGGCAGGAAAGGAATTCAAGTTCTTCCCCGTGAAAGGAAGTTGGGACAACGGGATCGGGGCTGACAAGTTCACCAACTTTATCGGCTGCACAGGCATGGGAGGCGGGAACATCAGAAATGATGGCACCACCGACCAGTATTACCTGGTGGTGGCCGATCTGAACACCAAGACCGTTACCGTGGCGGACAATCCCAAAATTCTCGGAGGTTCGGTAATCGCCGACTGGAATCCCACCAATGCGGTCCCGTTGCAGATGGTCGAACCCGGTATCTTCGATACCTACCAGTATATCACCGTTGACGGCTGGGGATTTAAGTTTGTTCCCTCCAAAAACGGCTGGGACGGTGACTTCGGAAAAAGCAAAACCCTCACAGGATTCCTTGCCCAGACTGATGAAGACAACCTTACCGTTGCTGCTGACGGATTCTACAGGGTACGTACCAATTTCAACGATATGTCTTATTCGGTGACGGCCACTTCCTGGGGCATCATCGGCGATGCAACTCCGGGCGGATGGTCGGACGACACCAACATGACGTTGACTGCGGCTAAAGGAGAATATACCTGGAAAGCGGATATTACCTTAACGGCCGGATTCATTAAATTCCGCGCCAATGACGGCTGGGACATCAACTTCGGGGATAGCGGGGCTGACGGATCCCTGGAATATGGCGGAGCCGATATTCCGGTAACTGCCGGTAATTACCACATCGAACTGATACTCAACTCGGCAACGGGATTTACGTACAAGATAACGCCGAAGTAAGACTAAAGAGTAAGGGTTGCCATACCGGCAACCCTTACATTTTTATAATGTTTAAGCCATGAAGTTCAGGATTGCTATATTTTTTTTGTTGCTTTTCATCCGGGGTAATGGCCAGATAACCACGTCTCCGCCATTTCCGGCAGCAACGCAAAAAGTCACCATTCTCTTTGACTCTTCAAAGGAAACCCATTTGGGGACCTATACAGGAGATCTTTATGCCCATACAGGGGTGATTTTTGAGGGAAGCAGTAATTGGAACCATGTTATCGGGAGTTGGGGAAATAACACGACGCAACCCAGGTTGACCAATAAAGGAAACGGATTCTATGAGCTTGAGATTTCTCCTGACATCAATACTTTTTATTCAGTCGGAAGTGCTGAAATAGTGAAGAAGATGGCCTTTGTTTTCCGGTCGTCCGACGGGAGCCGGCAAACCAATAACCTGTATGTGGATGTATACGAAGAGGGTCTGGTTATCTCTGTTACCTCTCCGGCCGATCAGGTCATCGTGGAAAAAGACAGTACCCTGACTATCACGGCCGTTTCATCTCAGGATGCCTCATTGAAATTAAAATCCGGAGACAACCTCCTGGCTGAAGCTACCGGGAAAACCATTTCAACGACCTGCACTTTTACCGGGTCAGAATGGAAATGGATCATTGCTGAAGCCACCACCACAGAGAAGACGGTACGGGATTCAATCCGTGTATATGTGAAGGGACCGGTCATTGAACAAGCTAGGCCTTCAGGTATTTTGAAGGGGATCAATCATATCTCGGATACGGAAGCGGCCCTGCTTCTCTGGGCACCGGGCAAGGAATTCGTTTACCTACTGGGTGACTTCAATGACTGGCAGTTGAATGAAAATTACCAGATGAAAAAAGACGGGGAATATTTCTGGCTTAATCTTGATGGGCTTACCAGCGGCAAACCGTATGTTTTCCAGTACTATATCGACGGGAAACTGAAAATCGCGGATCCATACTGCGATCAGACATCCGATCCCAACGACCGTTTTATCCCTTCAGAAACCTATCCTGGTCTTCCGGCTTACCCTGCCGGGAAAACGGAAGGGGTGGCCTCTGTCGTTCAAACCGGACAGGCAGCCTATACCTGGGAGGTTATCGGATTTATTCCTCCGGCAAAGGAGAAACTGGTCATCTATGAAATCCTGGTCCGTGATTTTACGGTAGAACATACATATCTATCCGTGATTGACAAACTGGATTATCTGAAGACGCTGGGAGTCAACGTGCTGGAACTGATGCCGGTCAATGAATTTGAAGGCAACAGCAGCTGGGGCTACAATCCTTCTTTTTATTTTGCACCCGATAAATTCTACGGTCCCGCAAACAACCTGAAAAAGCTGGTGGATGAAGCCCATAAAAGAGGGATAGCTGTGGTGATGGATATGGTGCTGAATCACAGCTACGGCCAGAGTCCCCTGGTTCAGATGTACTGGGATGCCTCCAACTCGCGGCCATCCGCTTCGAATCCCTGGTATAATCCGGTGTCCAATTTTCAGAATCCCAGTGCACAATGGGGATACGACTTTAATCATGAAAGCAGTTATACCCGCCAGTTGGTCGACAGCATCAACAGTTACTGGATGAAAGAGTACCGGATGGATGGGTTCCGTTTTGATTTCACCAAGGGTTTTTCCAACACACCCTACGGACCGTCTGATTGGGGAAGTGCCTATGATGCGGCGCGAATTGCCAATCTGAAGAGAATGGCCTCTGAA
>CAYWTT010000156.1:0-8092 GCA_964461245.1 uncultured Prolixibacteraceae bacterium
ATTGGCCTGTGCGGAAAAACAAAACAAACCCGCACTGGTAGTTTTTAAGGGACATGCCTGCGCCAATTGCAAAAAAATGGAAAATTCGGTGTGGACCGATCCCGAAACCCTTCAACTCCTGGCCGAAAAATATGTAGTGATCGGCCTTTATACCGACGACAGAAGTGAACTTCCCGAAAATGAATGGATAACCGATTCAGACGGTAAATTATTGAAAACCATGGGTAAAATCAATCTTCATCTGCAGATTGAAAAATACAAGACCAACAGTATTCCGTTTCATGTAATTATCAGACCCGACGGAACGGAACAGAGGCTGGCCGTCACATTCGATACCAGCGAATTCAGGGAATTTATCAGGAAAGGTGCGGAATAAGGCCGGGACTTAACGGGCTGATAACCCCGTTTTTAATAGTTCCCTGGTAAGCTCCCAAAGGACAATTCCCGCACTGACTGAGATATTAAAGGAGTGTTTCGTTCCATACTGAGGGATTTCGATCGCCCCGTCACAAAGGTTGACAATGCTTTGTTGAACCCCCCTGACCTCATTTCCGAAGACCAGCGCAATTTTCTCGCCCTGACTGATACGAAAATCAGCAAGCGAAATGCTTCCTTCCACCTGTTCTACCGCATATACACGATATCCGGCATCCTGCAGAGTGGGAATCACAGCCGCAGCATCGCCGGCATATTCCCAGGCCACTGACCTTTCCGCATCCAGGGCTGTTTTGTGTATCTCCTTATTGGGAGGAGTGGCCGTAATTCCGCACAGGAAGATTTTTTCTATCAAAAGGGCATCCGAGGTGCGGAATACCGATCCGATGTTGTGACAGCTGCGGATATTATCCAGTATGACCACAATGGGCAGCTTTCCGGCATGCAGATAATCCTCGACCGATAGTCGGTGGAGTTCGTCCATATTCAGTTTCCGATGTCCTTTCTTATCAGGCATATTCAATATTCAGGATTTTGAACTCCGGACAGCTACTGCTATTTAATGCCCGGTATCCGAAGCCCTGCAAAGATATAAAGTTTGGAAGTGAGATAATGCAGTGACTACTTTTTCGTTTTACCTTTGCAACATGAAAGGTAAAGTCACAAAACTGACATTCGTTTTGCTGGCCGTTTGTGGTTTCACGGGGGAAGCACAGGCTCAGGAACCCGACAGCAGCCGGTTTGGCATGGGTATGATCATCGGGAAGGATACTATTATCCATCGCGATATCAAGGAGGTATGGGTGTATCCCAAACGGAACTTTACCGACCGACGTACCCAGAAACAATATTACCGGCTGGTACAAAGAGTCAAGAAAGTCTATCCCTATGCCCAAAAAGCGAACGAGCTCCTGAAGAAATATGAACCCCAGTACCAGGCTATGAAAAGCGACCGGGATAAACGGAAGCTGATCAAGAGGGTTCAGGACCAACTCATGGATGAATACAAAGACGATCTGAAAAAAATGTCCATTTCCGACGGAAGGGTTCTGATCAAACTCATTGACCGGCAGACCGGCAAAACAAGTTACAACATCATCAGGGAATTAAGGGGAGGATTTACGGCAGCTTTCTGGCAGGGCATAGCCCTCCTTTTCAAAAACAACCTGAAAGATGAATACGATCCGTACGGCGAAGATATGTTGATAGAGAACATCGTTATCCTGATTGAATCCGGGTACCTCTGACCCGTTTTCCATTTAACAAATGGCACTCTTCCAATGAAAAGAACTTTCATAGCCGTCCCCCTGGAGGCATCACCTGCACTGAAAAGACTTCTGGCTTTTTTGCAGGAAAAGCTGAAAAGAGAAGGAATAAAATGGGTGGAAACCAACAATCTGCATATCACCCTTAAATTCCTGGGTGATACACCCGAAAATCTGATCGGCAGAATATCTGAAAAACTGGAGGAGCTTTCATCCGGGTTCATAAAGCAGGATGGGCAAATGAAGGGGTTGGATACTTTTACCCGCAGGGGAAATCCCTCGGTCCTATATACCTGTTTAACCGGCCTTCCGGTTCTGGAAATGATGGCTTCTGCCATTGACAGGGAGATGATACCCTTCGGATTTTCATCCGGGGAAGCTTCCTTCAACGCCCATCTTACCCTGGCCAGGATCAAATATCTGAACAGCAGATCCCGGTTCCTTGAACTGATCGGATCGCTCAGAGAGAAAGAAATCCAGGAGGTGACCATCGACAAGATCGTTCTGTTTGAAAGCATTTTGCGTCCGCAGGGGCCTCTTTACAAACCTTTGAAAACCATTCTGCTCGGGTAAGTTTTTAACCATTGGCGCAATACAGGAGTACGGAGGGATGCTTGTGACGGGTCAAAGCCGGCTCCGGCCAAAAGAAGGAACTACTTACCCCTGCCATTCATTACATTGATCAGCGTGTAAATCAGGATCTTGAAGTCAAGATAGAGCGAAATGTTCTTCAGGTAAATCATATCATAGGGAAGCCGTTCCAGCATCTCTTCCACGCTGGAGGCATAGCCGTATTTTACCTGTCCCCAGGAGGTGATTCCGGGCCTGAGTTTGAGCAGATGGGTATAGTGTGGCGCTCTTTGGACAATCTGTTCGATATAATACCGTCTTTCAGGCCGGGGTCCGACAAGCGACATATCCCCCTTTATCACATTATAAAATTGGGGAATTTCATCAAGATGGGTCCGCCGGATGAACTTCCCAACCGGAGTAATCCGGGGATCATCCCTTCCTGATAATGCCGGTCCGTTCGACTCCGATTCAGCGAACATGCTCCTGAATTTATAGATCACAAAAGGTTTCCCGAATTTTCCGATTCGTTCCTGTCTGTAAATAACCGGCCCCTTACTGGATGATTTGATCACCAGGGTAAGGATCAGGTATACCGGAGACAAAATGATCATGGCGATCAGGGAAGTGACAATATCAATGAGCCGTTTAACATTCTCCTGCCAGGCAGGCATCAGTCCGTTCGAGATTTTTATCAGCGGGCTGCTGTAAATGGTATTGATCTTTACCATACCTGAAAGAAAATCATACAGATCAGGGATTCCCCAGACCGTAATCTCCCGGTTCTCCACAATGGTCAGTATTTGGCTGATCCTGTGATGCTGATCGGTTTCAAGGGCAATGATCACCTCTTCGATCCGGTTGACGCGGATGATATCTTCCAGGTTGACGATCTCTCCCAACAGCGGCAAATGCTGATCCAGTAACCCGTTGTTATTGTTTTCGACCTTTACGTAACCCACAAAAATGTTACCAGCCGGGCGGGGTTGTGTATTCATTTCCCGGTAAATGCGCAGAGCCTTCTCATTGTTCCCGATGATCAGGGTATTGAAACCAATTTCGCGGTGATGAATTTTGTGGATGGTCCTGGCAGTGATCAGCAATCTGAAAAAATAGGTAAATGAAAACTGCAGGAGTAAAAGATTGAAATAGGATTGGTAATAGTTTTTATAGGAAGAGACCGTATCATCAAGCAAAAGAACAAAGAAGATGGCAGTGACACCCACAATGGAAGTAAGTGCGGTCTGCCCCAGTTCCAAAAGCCGTGACCGCCGGAAGATGTTGTTATAAAATCCTGTGATGAAGTAAAACACGATCCAAGCAGACGGAATCAGAAGGAGCCCGATAAAAAACTGTTTGGTAAGCTCAATGGGAATATCATACCCGAATTTGGCAGGTTCAATAACCTCTTTACGGTATATATAAAACAATACCCAGCTGATTGCGGCAGCCAGAAGATCAAAAATTATATATATGGTAACCTGCTTTTTCCTGTTCATGACAAATGCCAGGTTTAGTATTCTGAAGCGGATGATCTCCCCAACCGCTTCGGAATAGTAACGTCTGGCAAAATAAAATATTGCCGCAAAAGTAAAACTTTATGAAGAATGCCATGGGGTAAACAGCTCAATTTTCTTCAGGACATCCGTTAAGGTGTCAAGTGCAGCATGGTACTGATCCAGATTGGAGGCAAGGAAAAAATCCTCCTTGCCGTAATCCTTCAGAAAATCTGCAAGTGAATTCGACTGGGGAGTATGAATAACCATTTCGCGCTGATTCAGGAAAGCTTTGCCCGATCTGAGATCTCCCTCCAGAAACTTTCCCGGCATGACTGCTTTCATATTCCGTTCGCCGGGTGGTTGAATGAGCATCTCAAGATTATAGGCAGAAAAGGTGGAATAGTCGAGCCGTATATTGATAAAGTAAAATCCGGTGTCAGACTGATGCATACCGCTGACCCGAATTTTTTGCGGGTAAGCATTGAAGAGGGAATAAGCAAAAAAGAGGTGCTTTAACAGGAAAGTCCTTTTTTCCGGCAGTTCGGTCATTGATTCGAAGATAGAGATGTAAGCAGGTTCCTGCCAGTTCAGGATCAACCAGCCGGTTAATGATTCCGTACGCAATGAATTTCTGATGTGGATCACCGTCCGGGCCTCTTCGGCCAGCTTCAGCAATTCTCCGCAACTTTCCGTCACAATATCTGGATAATCACTAATATACAGATGCTTGCTGCTTTTAACAGCCCAAATCAATAAATCAGGAATCAACATCTGCGATTTATCCACAATCAGGACATCAGCAGCTTCCACCAGTTCCCTCCGGTTGAATTCAGGTATGGAAAGAAACCTGCTCTCAGGTTCTTCCATCATTCCCACAGATGATTTTCCGATCACTTGGACATCCCGGATATTCTTAAGCTGCTGGATATGGGATACCATCGGTCCCACATTTCCAATCAATCCGATTTTAAGCATCTGGTAAAAATACGCCAAAATATGCACTTCGCGCATGATCTTTTAAAAAAAATAAGATCCCGGCATGTTAATAATGCCGGTTGCAGAGTTTTACTTTTTCTTCTTTTGTAATACATTTGCTGCAAACCATAAAGAATGACATGGAATGAAAATCCACGCCATCAGGGATTGCGAAAACGTCTTGTAGATGCGTTAAAGATAAGGGGAATCAAGGATGAAAACGTGTTGAATGCCATCGGGAAAGTACCTCGGCATGCTTTTCTGGAGAGTTCATTTATCAATTTTGCATACCGGGATCAGGCATTCCCCATCGGAGCCGGTCAGACCATTTCACAACCGTACACGGTTGCCTATCAGACTCAATTGCTGAGGATAGAGCCCAACTGTAAGGTACTTGAGATCGGTACCGGTTCAGGGTATCAGGCAGCGGTCCTCTGTGAGATGGGGGCCAAAGTCTATTCCGTTGAAAGGCAGAAAGAGCTTTATATGAAAGCCAGCCTTCTGCTCCAAGAATTAGGCTACACACCTTCCTTATACTTCGGGGACGGATACAAAGGATTGCCTACCTATGGCCCCTTCGACAGGATCCTGGTTACAGCCGGTGCGCCTGAAATTCCGTCAGAACTGAAACTCCAGCTCACCATCGGGGGAAGAATGGTTGTGCCGGTAGGGCCGGAAGATCACCAGAGTATGGTCGTGGTCGTTCGGAAAAATGAAAAGGAATTCTCCGTGGAGAAGCACGGGACTTTTGTTTTCGTTCCTATGTTGAAAGGCACTGTGAATTAAATGCATATCAAGAATAATGATTACTGTCAAGAAATTAATCGTCAATCCTTTTCAGGAAAACAGTTACCTGATCACTGACGGAACCGGTGAATGCATCCTGGTCGATGCCGGTTTTTATTTCCAGGAAGAGAGAGAATATCTGATCAGGTTCATCGCCGAAAACAAGCTGAACCCGGTCAGGTTGGTCAACACCCATTGCCATTTCGATCACCTGATGGGAGTGGATTTTTTCCGGCATCACTACGGAATCCCCTTTGAATGTCATCAGGAAGATGCTTTCTGGCTGGGTATGGCATCCGCACAGGCCCGTTCTTTCGGATACTCTATGCAAAATGTGGATCCTGCTGATGGGTTTCTTTCGGAAAAAGATCCCCTCTGTTTCGGAAATACCACCATGAAGATCATCCATGTTCCGGGACACTCTCCCGGGCATGTAGCCTTTTATTCCGGGGAAGGATCTTTTCTGCTGTCGGGTGATGCCTTGTTCTATGAGGGTATTGGCCGGACTGACCTCCCCGGAGGTGATTATGCCGGACTTATCTGCGGTATCAGTGATAAATTGCTGGGATTGCCTGCAGACACGGTTGTTTACAGTGGTCACGGACCGGAAACATCTATCGGTCACGAGAAAATGAACAATCCATACCTGATTTGACAGGCAGGAGAATAAAAATCATTTTTTATTACTCCCGATTATTCTATCATTGCGTCGTAAAACAGATCATCATAAATAAACCATGTTTAAAGATAAATTTGTAAACCGCCATATCGGCCCGCGGGAAAGCGAACTGGCTACCATGCTTGAAAAAATTGGCGTATCCTCTTTGGATGAGCTGATTCATCAGACCGTCCCGGAAAATATCAGGCTCAAAAATCCCATGAAACTGGAGGAAGGGCTAACCGAGCGGCAATATTTCAGGAAAATCCTGGACCTGGCCTCGAAAAACAAGGTTTTCAACACATATATCGGGATGGGGTATTATGATACGGTCACACCCGCCGTGATCCTCCGGAATGTATTGGAGAATCCGGTATGGTATACATCCTACACCCCTTATCAGGCTGAGATTTCCCAGGGGCGACTGGAAGCATTGCTCAATTTCCAGACCATGGTATGTGAACTGACCGCCATGGAGATCGCTAATGCATCGTTGCTCGATGAAGCCACTGCGGCCGCTGAAGCCATGAACATGATGTATGCTGCCCGCTCACGTCAGATGGTGAAAAAAGGGGTCAACCGCATCCTGGTGGATGAAAAGATTTGGCCTCAGACGGTTGATGTGCTGATCACCCGTTCCAATCCGCACGGAATCCAGCTTTCCGTACTTCCGAAATCCGGATTCGAGCTGACAGAAGATGTTTTCGGGATTATCGTTCAGTATCCCGATTCCGATGGGGAAGTAAATGATTACACCCTTCTGGTGGAAGAAGCCCATGCCAGAGATATCCGGGTAGCCGTGGCAGCCGATCTTCTCTCACTGGCCATTCTGACCCCTCCCGGTGAATGGGGTGCAGATATTGTTTTCGGGAGCAGCCAGCGTTTCGGAATCCCGATGGGATACGGAGGACCGCATGCCGCATTCTTTGCTGCCCGCGAAGAATTCAAGCGCATCATGCCAGGACGTATCATCGGAATCACCAGGGACTCCCAGGGGAATAGGGCCCTGAGGATGGCCCTTCAGACCCGCGAGCAACACATCAAACGGGAAAAAGCAACCTCCAACATATGTACGGCGCAGGCGCTGCTGGCCAACATGGCCGGATTTTACGGCGTATACCACGGCCCTGAAGGGATCCGGAACATTGCGGAAAGGATCCATTATATTTCGGTTTTTCTTGCCGCTAAAATCACCGAATTGGGATACAAACAACTGAATACCAACTATTTCGACACAATACGGATTTCGCTCCCCCGGCATGTAAAACGGGAAGATATCGAATGGCTGTCACTCGACCTGGAGATGAATTTCCGCTACTTTGAAAACGGTGAAGTCGGAATCAGTGTGGACGAAACCACGAATCTGGATGACATTAACTGGATAGTGGAGGTGTTTGCTAAAGCTGCCAACAAACCGGTGGTCCATATCCAGGAAATCACTTACAACTGGTCGATAGATCCGAAATTTAAAAGGGGAAGCCGGTATATGCAGCAGGATGTGTTTAACAAATACCGGTCGGAAACCGAAATGGTGAGATACATCAAGTCGCTGGAAAGCAAAGACATATCTCTGACTCACTCCATGATTTCTCTCGGGTCATGCACCATGAAGCTGAATGCGGCTACCGAAATGCTGCCTTTAAGCTGGATTGAATTTACAGGGATTCACCCGTTCGTTCCCAAGAACCAGGCGATGGGATACCATTACATGATGGAAGATCTTCGCCGCGACCTGGCTGAAATCACCGGTATGGCTGATGTTAGCCTGATGCCCAACTCCGGGGCTGCCGGTGAATATGCGGGACTAATGGTGATCAGGGAGTATCATAAGAGCAGGGGGGATTCCGGCCGGAATGTGGTGCTGATCCCCGCCTCTGCACATGGCACCAATCCGGCCAGTGCCG
>CAYWTT010000157.1:0-8070 GCA_964461245.1 uncultured Prolixibacteraceae bacterium
TGTGGCTGATCCTGTTTTTTTCAACAGGGTCCATTTCTGCAAAAGAACACCTGCTGCCGTCGGGACAGAATACCGGATCATAGCCAAATCCGTGGGTCCCGCTTTTCTCCCTGAGAATCACCCCTTTCACGATTCCCTCAAACCGGATCTCCTTTCCGTCAATAACCAGAGATATCACAGTTCTGAAACGTGCCCGGCGGTCATTTATTTCGGCAAGCTTCTCCAAAAGTTTGCGGGTGTTGTCTTCGGAATTCTTCCCCGGTCCGGCATAACGGGCTGAAATCACGCCAGGTTCCCCATTCAGTGCATAAACCTCTAATCCAGTATCATCGGCAAAACAGTTGAATCCATACCGGTTATACACATAAAATGCCTTCTGCGAAGCGTTCCCCTCCAGGGTTGGCTCATCCTCGGGAATATCTTCGGTACATCCGATTTCATTCAGGCTGCGGATTACAAACCGGTCATTCAGCATACTCCTGATTTCTTTCAGCTTATGCGGGTTGTTGGTGACAAAGACGAGCTCCATTCTTCAGTTTTTACAAAAATAACTTTTTTACCATGCAAGAAAATGGCTGAGTGTCGTGGACCAAAAGCCTGATCATCCCGAAATACCGGGACATCTCAGCCAGAAATAAGGATTCCTCGTTTTAAGAAAATCAGGTTCCCCGCCATGTTCATATGCTTCCCTTTTAAACGGCAGGCTCAGACAGGCCTGATGTTGAGACACACAATGGCAGGTGTTTCTGTTTATTGTTCACAGGCACATCGGTTCACACAATCGATGATCTGGCTCAGGAGCTCATATTTTAAGAAATAAAAGGTGTTCTTTCCATCACGGCGGGAGCATAATATACCTTTGTCCTTTAAAATCCCCAGATGGTGTGAAGTGGTTGACTGCTCCAATCCCAGCAATTCATGAATTTCAGTAACAGTAAGCTTTTTACCTCCTTCCAGTAGTTTCAAAATGGCTATTCTCATCGGGTGTGCAATGGCCCTCATAAGGTTAGCCGCACGTTCCAGCTTATCGACATTCAGCTCGTCCAAAGTTCCCATAATTCATATTGATAATATGCAAATATATTAATATTTCAAAACAGGCTGAAAAAATTGTGAACCGCTTGTTTTTTATTAATTTGGCCCTAGAATATCCTACAGCAGGAAATTCTTCCGAAATCTAAGATTATCAATGAATCAGTATTTTTGTGAAGAAGAGAGGACAGATTGAGATGGCATCATTAGAGCAGATTAAAAAACCGATTGCGGTTGAACTGAGCGAGTTTGAGCCCTATTTCCGCAAATCTCTGAAAAGTGATGTACCCCTCTTGTCCACGATACTGGATTTTGTATACCGGACCAAAGGCAAACAAATCCGGCCGATGTTCGTTTTCCTGTCGGCGAAGATGTTCGGCCAAACCAATGAAAATTCTTTCCTGGCTGCCTGCTCGGTCGAACTGCTACATACTGCCACCCTGATCCATGATGATGTGGTGGATGAATCGTATGAAAGACGCGGCGTTTTCTCGGTAAATGCCCTGTGGCGCAATAAACTGGCCGTGCTGGTAGGTGATTACATTTTATCAAAAGGATTGCTCCTTCAGCTTGAGCACCGGCGTTACAATTTCCTGCACCTTATTTCAAGGGCTGTACAGGATATGAGTGAAGGCGAGATTCTCCAGATCAAAAAAAGCAGGAGGCTGGACATAGATTTGGAGACTTATTTTGAGATCATCAGGAAAAAAACCGCTTCTCTTATCGCCACCAGTATGGCAATTGGTGCTGCATCGGTCACTGAAAAACCGGAAGAGATTGAAAAGATGTTCAGGATAGGGCAGGATGCCGGCATAGCTTTTCAGATCAAGGATGATATCTTTGATTACCAGGAGAAAGGAATGATTGGCAAGCCTACCGGAAATGATATCAAGGAAAAGAAGATCACCTTACCCCTGTTGTATCTCCTGAATAACTCCTCTCCCCTTGAACGGATGGATATACTCAGGCTTATCAGAAGAAAAAACAGAAATTCCGATGCCGTACGCAAATTGGTGGCCCGTGTGGCTGAAAACGGGGGAATTGCATATGCCGCTCAACACATGAACCTTTTCAGGGAGAAAGCCATAGCCGGACTGATGGAATTCCCGGAAAACGAAGCCCGTGATTCGCTGATTGACCTGATGAATTACATCACGGAGAGAAACCGGTGATCACGGCTGGATGCCTGCAAGGTAGATTTTACAGCCATTTTATCTTAAAGACGACTTTCTTTACTGGAACCGGTTCAGTCACCCTCACTCCCGGCTGGTGAAGTTCCACCGGGAAGAAAAGTAGAAATTCAGAAGGGGTGGCTTTAAAATGTTCAGCCTTGGAAACTTCGTAAAAAACGATATCATTATCCGAACTGTAAGGCACTGTTTCGGTAGCGTATTCCGCGGAGGAAACTCCCATTAACTCTTGACCTTCAAACACATACTGCAGGTCAATGTATTTCCGGTGTGCTTCAAACCTGACCGTTTCAGCATCCCTGGTTTCATACTGGTTAATCATGAAAAAGAGGTTGTCACCGTCCACTTCGTGCTTGCCTGGAGCCAGGTCACGAAACTCCCCAGATTTCAATATACTGAACATCCGCTTCCATATTTCAGGAGCCTTGACATATTGCTCTGTAAGTAATCCGGTGTTTACGGAAGGATGCGGTTTGACATTCCATCCCTGCAACCACTCCATCCGGTCGAACCATTCCCTGATCTGCAGGTTTTCTCTTGAATCCGGTTTATTTACACTATTTTCCATGTTTATTAAAGTTTAAAATCAGAAATGAATTGTCGGACGATCTAGGATATCCGACAGCAACTGATTGGCCAGACGGCTTGCCCCGATACGAAACAGCCTGCTGTTCAGCCATTCATCACCCAGGATCTCACTGACTACAGCTATATAAACCATCGCTTCTTCTGACCGGGAAATCCCCCCGGCAGGCTTGAAACCCCGCTTTTCACCTGTGATCTGGTACCAGTATTTAAGGGCATGACACATGATTACCGCGGCTTCCGGTGTGGCGGATACCGCCATTTTCCCCGTGGAGGTCTTTATGAAATCGGCTCCTGCTTCCAGGGACAGGAGTGACGCCTGCCAGATTTTTTCCGGATCATCCAAAATCCCGCTTTCCAGGATCACCTTCAGGTGATTGTCTCCCATGGTTTTTTTAACAGCAGAGATCTCATCCCTGCAATATTCCAGGTTACCCTCCAGAAAAGCCCACAGAGGCAGTACGATATCAATTTCATCGGCTCCATGAATAACTGCCAACCGGGCTTCTTCCACCTTTAACTCCTTAAAGGTCATGGAAGAGGGGAATCCCCCTGCCACAGAAGCTGCATGAACTCCTTCAACCGCCAGGTTCTCGGCAACTACCGACACCACGTTGGGATATACGCAGATAGCGGCCACATTGGGCAATCCTTCAAATTCCAGTTCAAACGAATTTACCTTATTGGTAAAAGCAGCCACTGATGAAACCGTATCCGTCGGATTCAGCATGGTCAGATCGATGCATGATAAGGCCAGCTTCAGTTTTTCAGGAGTCATCAGCTGTTTCGACACTCCGGTTAAACGCTCAGCTTCAACCTTTAACTGATCTTTGGTAAATGGAACAGGTGGAAAATTCATATCCTATTTTTTAATTTGTCGTTATTTACATGTCTTTCACTATCCCGGAGGCTCTTTTTCCCGATGTTTTTTTCAAACGCACCGGTCAAATCGACGCCGGTTTGGTTGGCAATGCAGATCAGAACCCATAATACATCCGCCAGTTCATCGGCAAGGTCTCTTCCTTCATCCGACTTTTTGAACGACTGGTCACCATACACCCGGGCCATGATCCGGGCCAGCTCTCCCACCTCTTCGGTCAGTACCGCCAGATTGGTCAGTTCACTGAAATACCTGACCCCGTATGTCTTTATCCATTCATCTACCCGTCGCTGGGCTTCCGCAATGGTTATCTCCCCGCTCATAGCTCAAAGTTACTAAAGTTCTTTGTTTTTGCTGTCTATCAGAATGGTGACCGGGCCGTCATTGACCAGCGACACCTCCATGTGTGCCCCGAAAATACCGGTGCCTACCGGCTTACCCATATTTTTGCCGAGGGATGAGACAAACTGTTCATACAACGGAACGGCAGTTTCCGGACGTGCTGCCCGGATATAGGAAGGACGGTTCCCCTTTTTTGTACTGGCGTGCAAGGTAAATTGACTCACAACAATGGCTTCCCCTTTCACATCGGTGACCGACAGATTCATCACACCTCCCGCATCATCAAAAATCCTCAGCTGTGATATTTTTTTCACCAGCCAATCCACATCTTCTCGGTCGTCGGCTTCTTCTATTCCCAGAAGTATGAGCAGTCCCCGCTCCATTTCCGAGATTATTTTACCATCTACCCTTACGGAAGCCGACGATACCCTTTGTATTACCACCCTCATGCTATTTTCTTTTTATAGAAGCCTGGTCCGTGAATAAAAGAAGGGATAAAATTAGTAAATAGTCGTCTAATTGAGCCGGCGAAAAACTACCTTTGTACGAAAGGAACCGCTTCAGACCATTTTTGTATGTTTTGCATCCTGCTGGAAGAGAACGATCCCTATTTCTGCCTGGCGGCAGAGGAGTATCTGCTGAAAAATTACCGGGAAGATATATTCATGTTGTGGCAAAGCCATGATGCCGTGGTAATCGGCAAACATCAGAATGCCCTTGCAGAGATCAATTACCGCTATGCCCGTGAAAACGGGATCAGCATAGCCAGAAGGATTTCAGGAGGAGGAACCGTGTTCCATGATAAAGGGAATGTGAATTTCAGCTATATCAAAAATGTGGCAGGTCCGTTAGAAATCAGCTTTAGCCGCTTCACTGAACCTATTACCGGTGCACTGAAAAAACTGGGGATCAGGGCGGAAACATCGGGACGCAACGATTTGCTGGTCAACGGGAAAAAGATATCCGGCAACGCCGAGCACATCTTTAAAAACCGGGTATTGCATCACGGAACTTTGCTGTTCAATTCTGATCTGATCCATTTAGCAGACGCCATCCGGGTTACTCCCGGTAAATATGCCGGTAAAGCGGTGGAATCAAACCGCAGCAGGGTTGCCAATCTCTCCGGATTCCTCCCCTCACCCATCGACCTGCATACCTTTATCCGGTTCCTCATTGAATATCAGCTTCAAAACAGCGCGGAAAATTCGCCCTATCTGATTTCGGACGGTGACAAGGAGAAAATCAGGGAACTGGCCAGAGAGAAATTTGAAACCCCTGATTGGCAATTCGGATACTCTCCGGCCTATTCATTCACCCACTCAACCAAAATCGGAGGCAAACTGCTGGATCTGAAACTGGAAGTCAGAAACGGAAAGATCCTTTCTGCCCGGATCGGGGGAGATTATTACCCACCCGAAAAAGCTTCCCGGCTGGAGAATCTGCTGCTGGACAAACCTCATCTCTATGAACCGGTGGAATCAGCACATGCCATAATGGGCTTGAGCACTGCAAAAGATTTGATCTACAGTTATTTCTGATAAAACAGAAACCCACTTCTGCTCCCGGCACCTGCCGAAACCGGCCGTCAATGGACAAAAAAAAGCACCAGTCCTCATCCGGCAGGTGATTCCCTGGTGCCTTATCTCTTTGAAAATGAAAAGACTATTGCTGCAGAAAATCCCTCCTTACATCCAGACTGTCCTTCATGGTGAGTCCTTCAGGCTGCATCACCCAGGTTTTACCGATCATATCGTGGTCCCAGGTATTGGAAACATTGGCTATATCATAAATGATCCCGTCCACACTTTCATCCAGGTATACCGACATACCTTCCGGAATTTTCAGGGTAATATCCACCTTCTGGTTTTTCCAGCTCTCATTGCTCCCCAGTTGGAACCAGGGATCAAAAACCAGGGTGGAATCGGTGACCTGATAATGGTATACTATATTCTGAATACGATTATTGGCCTCATCTCTCGATTTTCCTCTGGATTGCTTTTTCACCACCACCACACAGTCATGGGTGGAAGATTTCTCAATATCGAGGCGGGGTTTTCCTAAAAGGATGTTCCGGCCGTCGACCGATACGACTTTAAAACGGTCCAGATCCCAGTCCAGATCTTTATACCCGTTGTATTTATCTTCTGTCAGCGAAATTTTCATGGTTTTACCGGCTGCCGGATAAATAGTCTCCGATGTCGAAAGAGAGCTGTTGTCCCTGAAGTTGCTTATCTCCCGGGTACCCACCACTAAAAGAACGACCAGGGCCAGTAACCAGACCCCTACCATCCCCAGACCGATCGCAGCATTGTTCGATTTATAGCCAAAAACCAGTTTGGTACCCACATACAGCATGGCCAGCAAAGGGATCCCAATCAAAAAACCGACACAGATCAATCCCCAGGTTACGGTACTCTGAGAGACAAACTGGGTTAAAGTCCCGTACAAATGAAAGTCGGAATCTATGGCCAGTGGCCAGTCAGATAGAAAAGTCTGTCCGATGACCAGTGAGGAAATAAAACCCAGCAATCCCATAAATCCGAAGAGGATCAGGAATATACCAATGGCAATCACCGTGGCTTTAACCAGACCTTTCAGCAAATCATAGCCGGTACCTCCTTCCCTGGCCGCTTTTTCCCTGCCTTTCGCTCCGGCTGAATCTGCCACCGACTGGACTCCCCTTTTTTCATCCGTTCCTTCGTCACGGACCGATCTTTCAATGTTTGAAATATTGATCTCCTTTCCTCTCATCTCAAGCCGCTGCGCGGTGGTTACCGCTTTGGGAACAGCAATCCAGAGGACGAGGTAAGCTATCAATCCTATCCCGTTAATCAGCAGTAAGACTACGAAAAGGATCCTAACCACGACCGGGTCGATATTGAAGTAAGCCCCCAGTCCACTGCAAACCCCACCGATCACCTTGTTGTCGGCATCCCGGTATAAACGCCGCTTACCTTTCACACTTCCCGGCAGAGGCTCTTCATTGCCCTCCTGCTCAATAAAGTCTTCAGGTGTTCCCATGATAGCGATGACTTCATCCACCCATTCAATCACCACCACTTTATTTTCACCTTTCGATTTGTCCAGAAAAAGTTCACAAATCCGGTTTTCGATATCTGCCACAATTTCACGGCCTTCAGGCTCGCTGCCAAAGTGGTTTTTCAGCTTGTTCAGGTATACCTGAAGCTTTTCATAGGCATCCTCTTCGATATGGAATATGGTTCCGCTGATATTTATGGTAAATGTCTTTTTCATCTCTTGTAAATTATCGATTGATTTAACTGTTTTTCAGGCCTGGTGATTTTTAATTTTAGCCACCGCTTCCACCAATTCGAGCCATGACTCATGCAATTCATTCAGAAAGGCTTTTCCTTCCTCTGTGAGTGCATAGTATTTCCGGGGAGGACCCTGCGTGGATTCCTCCCATTTATAAGTCAGCAACCCGTCATTTTTCAATCGGGTGAGCAAGGGATAAAGCGTACCCTCCACCACGATCATTTTCGCTTCTTTTAACTCCTGAATAATGTCGCTGGCATAAAGAGGCTTTCCGTCAAGTACCAGGAGTATGCAGTACTCAAGTACCCCTTTCCGCATCTGCGCTTTTGTGTTTTCAATTTTCATTTCACTGTTCTTTTGTTTTCATTACCTGTTTAACTGTTTTTCCGGTTTTCTCCGGAGGCTTTGAGACAGAAATCAAATATACCTGTTAATACATTGTTTTATGCATTGCAAATATATAATAATTTTTTAGTACCATGTATCACATGGTAGTATTTTTTATAAGATATTTTTGTTTTATATGTTGTGTTTTATATGTATCTGATTATTTGATAATAAGATCAGACACACCCATAAAAAAAGGGAGACTGTCGCCTCCCTTTTTTTTAAAGATAATACTTTCTTAATTGAAAAAATAGCGCAAGCCCAATTGAAGAGCCCAGGTACCTGATACGGATGAAGGATCCTGGAATGGTTTTGTTACATATTCACCACCCACTTTTTGCATCCGGACCTTTAACATGCCTGTGGCTGCATCTTTAC
>CAYWTT010000158.1:0-7957 GCA_964461245.1 uncultured Prolixibacteraceae bacterium
TAAAAAGCCGCAACAAGGAATGCTGTGTTTCAGGGGAAATGAAAAGACTTCGGTTTTATCATCCGAAAATACCCGTTCCGGAATTCTGAAATTCAGGGGATGAAAAATGATGTTGAATCCCAGTTCTCCTTTCATGTGATTTATGAGCGGATCCAGCAATCCTTTCAGTTCGGAATGGGAGTAAACATGAATGTCGGTTTTGATCCCCAGCAGATTCCGGGTGGAGATCAGACCAGGAAGTCCGTAAAAATGGTCTCCGTGGAGATGGGAGATAAAAATATGCCTGATGCGGTCGAAGCTGAACTTCATTCTTCTGAGCTGGATCTGGGTCCCCTCACCGCAATCGATCAAAAAAAACCGCTCAAGTACGTTGAGTACCTGAGCGGTCGGGTATCTTTCAGATGTGGGTATGGCAGAACTACTTCCCAGAATGGTCAATTCAAAAGTCATGGTTCCGTTTACCCATTCAGGATTTCTTTTTCTTTAATAAATCTTCGGCCTCATCCACTGTTTTGGTAATGAGAAGGACAGTGTGCAGCATGGATATGCGGAAGATATTCTCCACATCGGGTTGAAGCCCTGACACAATGCATGCCCCTATGGCATCCTCACAAAGCCGGTTGGCTACCAGAACGGCTCGAAGACCGGAAGAATCACAGTATCTGCACTGAGATAAATCGAGTACAATATTCTTTTCGCCCTCCCCGTTGATTACCACCAACTCAGATTTCAATTCCGGTGCATTGTTGGTATCCAGTTTTTCGGAATTGACCCGGACCAGAGTATATTGCTCCCTTTTTAAAATTTCAAATTGCATGATACAATTTAAGAAATACTTTGATACAGGAACATTACTTTTTGACTTTTTTTTCGTCGGCTTCCATCTGTGTTTTCAAAGCAGCCAGTTCGGAAATGTCGCCAAGGGTCGTCTTTTCCACATTGTCGCTGACAGATTTCATGGCCTTTTTAGCGGAACGGTTTTCCGATTTTTTCTTGGCAGTCTCTTCAGCTTTCTTTTCGTCTTCATACACTCTTGAGTGCGAAACAATGATCCGTTTGGCTGATTTATTGAATTCGATGACCTTAAACTCTAATTTTTCATCGAGTTTCACCTGACTTCCGTCTTCCTTAACCAGGTGACGGGGGGTGGCAAAACCTTCCACTCCATATGGGAGAGCAATCACGGCACCTTTATCCATCAACTCCACAATGGTACCTTCATGCACCGATTCGGGAGTAAAAATGGTTTCAAAAACATCCCAGGGATTTTCTTCCAGTTGTTTGTGTCCCAGGCTTAAACGACGATTTTCCTTGTCGATGTCAAGCACAACCACTTCAATTTCTTCATTGATACCGGTGAATTCACTCGGATGTTTAATCTTCTTGGTCCAGCTCAGATCACTGATATGGATCAATCCATCTACGCCCTCTTCAATTTCCACAAATACACCGAAGTTGGTGAAATTGCGGACGGTTGCTTTATGTACGGTCCCGAGTCCGAAGCGTGATTCGATGTTTTCCCAGGGATCATTTTTCAGTTGTTTGATGCCGAGCGACATTTTTCTTTCGTCACGGTCAAGGGTAAGTATCTGGGCTTCCACTTCATCTCCAACTTTCAGGAAATCCTGGGCACTGCGCAGATGCTGACTCCACGACATTTCAGAGACATGGATCAGTCCTTCCACACCGGGAGCGATTTCCACAAATGCACCATAATCGGCCAGTACTACAACTCTCCCCTTCACGGTATCACCCACTTTCAATCCTTCACTCAGCTTATCCCACGGATGTGGGGTCAGCTGCTTGAGACCGAGTGCAATCCGTTTCTTGTCATCATCAAAATCCAGAATAACCACATTCAGTTTCTGGTCTAGCTCCACAATTTCATTTGGATGAACAATGCGTCCCCAGGAAAGATCGGTAATATGGATCAGACCATCCACACCACCCAGGTCAATGAATACCCCGTATGAGGTAATGTTCTTGACTGTTCCTTCCAGAACCTGGCCTTTTTCAAGTCTCGAGATAATCTCTTTCTTCTGCAGTTCAAGTTCTTCCTCAATCAACGCTTTGTGGGAAACCACCACGTTGCGGAATTCATGATTGATCTTGACCACTTTGAATTCCATGGTCTTGCCTACGTATACATCATAATCGCGGATGGGTTTCACATCGATCTGTGACCCGGGGAGGAAGGCTTCAATACCCAGTGCATCCACGATCATGCCCCCTTTGGTGCGGCATTTGATGTAACCCTTGATGATTTCATCGTTGTCGTGTGCCTGGTTAATTCTTTCCCAGGATCTCATTGCACGTGCCTTTTTGTGCGAAAGGATCATCTGGCCTTTGGGATCTTCAAGGTTTTCAACGTAAACATCTACTTTGTCACCTACTTTCAGATCCGGATTGTAACGGAATTCATTCAAACTCACAATTCCGTCGGATTTGTAACCAATATCGATGACCACTTCGCGTTTGTTCATCGATATAACCGTACCTTCCTGCACCTCTTTTTCCTGTACGGTATTGAGGGTATTGTTGTAGAGGTTTTCCAGTTCGTCGCGACGACGGCCGGAGTAAGTTTTTGTACCGGGTTCAAGGCTTTCCCAATCGAATTCAGCCTCTGCAACCGGTTTTTCTTCTATAACCGGTGCGGATGCCTCGGTTATTTCCACTTTTTCTGATTCCTGGGGTTCCAGGTCCCCGTTCGTAATTTCTGTCATGTAATTGATAATAAATTAATAAGTTAGACTTTATTTCTATTTTAGAAACAGCGCGCAAAATTATAACTAAAGAACGGTAAATCAAAACCATTTGGTACTTTTTTAATAGAGGACAGAAAATTTGGTTCTGTGGCAGATTGAGCCGGCCGGCTGTTCCAAGATGATGAAGAAAATCTTGCTACCTCCCCCGGAATTATTACTTTTGACAAAAATTACCTGATTGACCATTTTCAAGTGTTAAAACATGAAAGGAATTATTCTGGCGGGCGGGGCTGGGACAAGGTTGTATCCGGTTACCCGAAGCATTTCAAAACAGATTTTGCCTGTTTATGACAAACCGATGATCTATTATCCCCTGTCCGTGCTGATGCTGGCCGGAATACGCGAGATTCTGATCATTTCCACGCCCACCGATATCCATCTTTACCGGGATCTTTTCGGAAACGGGGCACAACTGGGATTACGGATATCTTACATTATTCAGCCTTCTCCCGACGGACTTTCCCAAGCGTTTATCCTCGGTGAAGCATTCATTGGTTCCGATAACGTATGTATGATCCTGGGCGATAATATTTTCTACGGGTATAACTTCCGGACTATCCTGGAAGAAGCAGCCACACTGGAGGATGGGGCCATGGTCTTCGGATATTATGTCAACGATCCTGAACGCTATGGTGTGGTTGAATTCGATGCCTGCGGGAAAGTGGTCTCCATCGAGGAAAAGCCTGCTCATCCCCGCTCCAACTATGCCGTAACCGGGCTTTATTTCTATTCCAACGATGTGATCCGGAAAGCCAGATCTTTGAAGCCCTCTCCCCGCGGAGAACTGGAAATTACCGATCTCAACCGCCTCTATCTGGAAGAGAACAGGCTTCACGTGAAATTACTGGGACGCGGATTTGCATGGCTCGATACAGGAACCCATGAAAGCCTCCTTCAGGCATCCAACTATATTGCCACCATTGAACAGCGCCAGGGACTCAAGGTTTCCTGCATAGAAGAGATTGCCTATAAAAAAGGGTTCATTTCCCGGGAACAGCTGATCAAACTGGCCGAACCACTGAAGAAAAATCAATATGGTCAGTATTTGCTTAAACTGGCCGAAGACCAGATAAAACCGTTCTGATATGGAGATAATGAACACACCCATTCCAGGACTGAAAGTAATTAAACCCGATGTTTTTGCCGATCCGAGGGGATACTTTTTTGAGAGCTTTAATGAGGAAAAGCTCAGAAATGCCGGAATATCTCTCCCTTTTGTACAAGATAACGAATCCCTGTCATCCAGGGGGGTGATCCGTGGATTACATTACCAGTTATCCCCGTTCAGCCAGTCCAAACTGGTGAGGGTGGTTCAGGGAGAGGTTTTTGATGTGGCAGTGGACCTGCGCAAAGGATCTCCTTCTTTCGGAAAATGGTTCGGTCTGGAGCTCTCGGGAAAGAATAAGCTTCAGCTGCTGATCCCTAAAGGATTCGCCCATGGGTTTTCAGTCCTTTCACCTACTGTCATATTCGCCTATAAGTGTGACCAGTTTTACCACCGGTCGGCAGAACGATCTATCCGGTTCAATGATCCTTTTTTACATATTGACTGGAAAATATCTGAAGATGAGTGGAATATATCGGAAAAAGACAGGATTGCCCCGCTTTTTTCCGGTGCAGAAATGAATTTTGAGTACGACCTATGAACCGAATTCTGATAACCGGAGCCAACGGACAATTGGGTAGTGAATTAAAGGTGCTGTCTGAGGAAATGACCGGTTTTGAATATTGTTTTACCGATTATGATACCCTGGATATCACCGACCAGGTGGCTATGCGCACTTTCATGCAGGATAGGAGGCCTGATTTCGTAGTCAATTGTGCTGCCTATACGGCAGTGGACAAGGCTGAAGAGGAGCCGGAAAGCTGTTTCAGGTTGAATGGAAAGGCTCCGGGAATTGTGGCTGCCGCCTGTCAGGAATATGGGGCAAAATTGATCCATATCTCTACAGACTATGTATTTGATGGTACCTCCTGTATCCCGTACAATGAAGACCAGCCGGTGAAACCGCTGGGTGTGTACGGGGCTTCCAAAAGGGAAGGAGAAGTGCAGGTTTTTGCCCATTCCGATGCTATTGTCATCCGCACTTCCTGGCTTTACTCCTCTTTCGGGAGTAATTTTGTGAAAACCATGATCCGGCTGGGCAGGGAAAGAAACCAGGTCAATGTGGTGTTTGACCAGACCGGAACGCCTACCTATGCTGCCGATCTGGCGGCTGTCATTCTGAAAATCATCAGCCGGTCAACTGCAGATCCTGACTGCTGGAAACCGGGTATCTACCATTATTCGAATGAAGGCGTGTGCAGCTGGTATGATTTTGCACTGGCTGTCCACCGGCTGGCAGGAATTCAATGCCATGTTTCCCCAGTGGAATCCGCCGACTTTCAAACGAAGGCAATAAGACCTTGCTTTTCGGTACTGAATAAGGCAAAAATTAAAAAAACGTTTTATATCTCCATCCCTCATTGGGAGGAGAGTCTGGAAAAATGTATCAGGTTATTAACTTAAAATTTTTCTCATGGAAAACAATGATTTACTGAGGCAGGTAGAAGCTAAGGCAAAATTGTGGCTTTCTCCGATATATGATGAATCTACCCGGGAGGCGGTCAGCAAGATGCTTTCCAATCCGGATAAAACCGAACTGATGGATTCATTTTACAAAGATCTTGAATTCGGAACCGGTGGTTTGCGCGGAATTATGGGTGCAGGAACCAACAGAATGAATATTTATACGGTGGGAGCTGCCACCCAGGGATTGTGCAATTACCTGAAAATCTGCTTTGCCCACCTGCCTGAGATCAAGGTAGCCATAGGGCATGATTGCCGCAATAACAGCCGGTTGTTTGCGGAAAGTAGTGCCGGGATATTTGCGGCCAACGGAATCAAAGCCCTTTTATTTGAAGATTTGAGGCCGACTCCTGAAATGTCGTTTGCCATCAGGGAATATGGCTGTCAAAGCGGTATTATTATCACAGCTTCTCACAATCCCAGGGAATACAATGGTTATAAGGCATACTGGGATGATGGTTCCCAGATAGTGGAACCCCATGACGTGAATATTATCAATGAGGTAAAGACTATCCTTCCCGAACAGATCAGATTTAACGGTCCCCAAGAGCTGATCACCCTGCTGGGAAAAGAGACCGACGACAAGTTCATTGAAAAGGTAAAAACAGTCTCCCTTTCTCCCGATGTGGTGAAAAAGTACAGCGATCTGAAGATCGTCTATACCCCCATCCACGGAACGGGAGTCATGCTGGTGCCCGCAGCGCTGAAGGCCTTCGGATTCAACAATATTATCCATGTCCCTGAGCAGGATGTGGTCAGCGGAGATTTTCCGACCGTGGTTTCTCCCAATCCGGAAGAGCCTGCAGCTATGGAAATGGCAATTGCTAAAGCCCGCGAGGTGGATGCCGACGTGGTGATGGCCACTGATCCCGATGCCGACAGGATAGGCGTGGTGGTGAAAAACAACCGGGGTGATTACATTATTGTTAACGGGAACCAGACTGCCCTTCTATTCATCTATTATATCATTACCCGGATGAAGGAAGATGGGAAGATGAAAGGAAATGAGTTCGTGGTTAAAACGATTGTATCCACGGAGCTGATTACGGAAATTGCCCTGCGCAACCAGGTCGGGATTTATGATGTATACACCGGGTTCAAATATATTGCCGAGGTAATCCGGGATAACGAAGGCAAAAAGAAATATATCGGCGGGGGTGAGGAGAGTTTTGGGTTTATGCCGGCCGATTTTGTCAGGGATAAGGATTCCGTTACCTCCTGCGCCCTGATGGCTGAAATTACTGCCTGGGCAAAGAGCAAGGGAAAATCGTTGTTTGAACTTCTGCAGGATATTTACCTTGAATACGGCTATTCCAGGGAGAAGATGAAGTATGTGGTTCGCAAAGGCCTTGCCGGTGCAGAAGAGATCCGCCAGCTCATGGCCGGTTTCAGGACCAATCCTCCCCGGGAATTGGGCGGCTCTCCCATGGAATGGGTGAAGGATTATGAAACATTGATCCAAAAAAATCTGTTGACGGGAGAGGAGAAACCCATAAACCAGAAAATCACATCCGACGTGCTGCAATTCATTACCCAAGCTGGCACCAAGATCTCAGTAAGGCCTTCGGGAACAGAACCCAAAATCAAATTCTATTTTGAAGTGAAGGGAGAACTCACTTCCCGTGAAGGATACGACGTGGCTGAATCCCGTGCAGATGAAATGATCGAAAGCATAATGGCTGAGTTGGGGCTTGCCTGATCAGGTTGTTCCCACCCTGATCTGCCTGCTCATTGTTTGCCCCGTGCCCATATCTTCCGGTTACGGATGTAAAGATAAGTTGAGTGAGCAAATGACGGGTTTGTATTAACATTGTGTTAAGAGAAAGGGGAGTGTTTCTCTTCTTCAGGTTAAATGATATTTATTTTGAAAAAAATAATTCGATGAAATCGAAAACTCTTGTTTTTGTGATGACGGTGGCTGCCATGGGTGCTGCCGGACAACAGATTCCCACTATGACCATGAAACCCGAGATGACCGAAATCTGGGATCCGGAGATCAGGATTGTCACTCCGGGTGAAAGGTATGGGGATATTCCTTCGGATGCTATTCCCCTTTTTAACGGCAATAATCTGGAGGAAGAATGGATCAATTCCGCAGGCGGGGCACCGGGCTGGAAAGTGGAAGGTGGAATTCTCACCGTGGTGAAAGGTGCCGGGGAGATTCGGACCAAAAGGAAATTCACCGATTTTCAGCTTCATATCGAGTGGCGTACGCCGGCTCAGGTGTCGGGTGAAAGCCAGGGGCGCGGGAACAGTGGCATTTTTCTGCAGGAACTTTATGAGGTACAGGTCCTTGATAACTATCAGAACCGGACTTACCGCAACGGTCAGGCAGGCAGCCTGTATAAACAGTATCCACCTTTGGTGAATGTATGCAGAAAACCAGGTGATTGGCAGAGTTATGACATCATCTATACTGCCCCTGTTTTTGACAAAAACGGATCCTATATGGTTCCTCCCAGGGTAACTGTGATCCAGAATGGGGTGGTGGTCCAAAACAGCGTGGCACTGAGGGGTCCCACAGAATATATCGGAATTCCGGAATATTTTGTTAAACCGCACGGACCGGAAAGCATTATCCTACAGGATCATGGCAATCCGGTCAGTTACCGGAATATTTGGA
>CAYWTT010000159.1:0-7938 GCA_964461245.1 uncultured Prolixibacteraceae bacterium
CAAATGATGCACTGGGCCGCACCATGCCCGATTTTCAGCAGGTAGGACCGGTTAAAACTGATCAGTGCCGTGTGACCGGAATTTTTTACATCACCTGGCATACACAGGATCACTACAGTAATTTTAAGAAACCATACTCTGCCGACGTTACTAAAATCCTGAATGCTGATCCGAAAGCCAGACTGGATGCCCAACATCCGCTTTGGACAGAAGGTTCGTACCATTGGGGGGAGCCTGAAATGGGCTATTTTCTCAGTCAGGATGAGTATGTAATCCGTAAAGATATGTCGATGCTGGCCGATGCCGGGGTCGATGTGCTGGTGATGGACGTCACAAATGCCGCCCTGTACTGGGATGAATGGGACGTCACTTTCAGCACCATGGAGAAAATGAAAGCCGAGGGGAATAAAGTCCCAAAGTTCATCTTCTGGGCATTCAATGGCCCTGTAATTACTGTAGTCCAGAATTTATACGACCGCATTTATAAACAGGAAAAGTTCAGGGATTTATGGTTTTACTGGGATGGTAAGCCGCTTTTATTATATAACGGGAATCCATCGCTCGACGCCAACGGAGGAGGAGTGAAAAACCCAAATCCCCATTATGAAGCGGCCGCCATAACCGACAAAAACAATCCGCACTATGGAAATCCGGATTATACCTTGGAGTTTTATAAAGATTACACCAAAGAAGTCAGGGATTTCTTTACCCTTCGCACCATGTGGTGGGGCTATTATAAATGGGCAGGAAAAAGGTATGTCGGCACCGAAGACAACTGGAGTTTTGGTTATAGCATGGCTGACCTTAAAGTGAAAGAGATGAAACCCGAAGAACTGCTGTCGACCCATAACGGGAAACGCGAAGAAATCGCAGTCACCCCCGCCCAGCACCCGGTTACCATGACCAAAGAGAATATGGGGGTGGGGAAATCATGGTCCCGTCAGTATGGAGAGCCAAAATTAAACGAATATGACATGCCTGAACCGGCTTATGTTCCCTGGCTTGGGAAAACGGTCGAAAACCCGGAAGGTTACGGCATCTATTTTCAGGAACGCTGGGATGAAGCCATTGCTGCCAATCCCGAATTTTTGTACATCAACGACTGGAACGAATGGACGGCCGGAAAATATCAGCCCGAAGGGAAAGAAACTACTCCCTGGCTGGGAAGAGACAATTCCTTCTTTTTTGTGGATCAGTATAATGCGGAGTTCAACCGTTGCATCCATCCGATGAAAGGCGGTTATACCGATAACTATTATATGCAGATGGCCCAGAACATACGCAGGTACAAGGGTATACGCCCGATTCCGAAGCTGAACGGATATTCCTTGATAAAAGCAGATGGCAGCTTTGAGGATTGGAATCCGGTTAAAACGGAATACCGCGATACCCGAGGGGATACGTTCCACCGCGACCATAACGGTTATGGAGGTCTTCACTATACCAACAACTCAGGAAGAAACGATATCATTACCTGCAAAGTAGCTGTGGATAAACGGAATATCAGCTTTTTTGCAGAAACCGTTGATACCATTACGTCTTCTGCCGGGAACAACTGGATGTTGCTGTTGATCGATGCAGATAAAAATCCGGCCACCGGCTGGTATGGATATGATTATCTGATCAATAAAAAAGTAAAAGACAGGAATACCACCACCCTGATGTGCTATGACACCACTCATCCTGAGAATTTGTGGACAGAAGTGGCTGATCTGAATTTCCGGACTGCCGGGAATAAGCTGGAAGTGTCGGTACCCCGTAAATTGCTGGGTTTGACCGGCAGAAGGTTCACGTTCGATTTCAAATGGAGCGACAATCCAGCTGAGCTGAAAGATCCAGTTTCATTTTGCACCGATGGGGATACCGCTCCCAACCGGCGGTTTAATTACCGTTGTATCTGGAGTAGATAACCTATTCAAGATTCGCACTTAATTTTAAGTTTTCAGTATCTGCCAGTTAACCGGAAAGCAAACCGTCGATCGTTTTGTGCCCATGTAGTAACCAAAGAAGTATGATGTCCGGATAATTCACCGAATCGCTGAACTTATCACTAACGGATACGCGATAACCATAAAATTTGTGTAATTTGTGGCTTTACACCAACCAAATTTTATTACTTTGTTCATTCATGATCAGTTATTAATCGTTTAGGTTTATGAAACTCCTTCACACCTCCGACTGGCACTTGGGCAAAAGGCTGGATGATTTTACTCGTCTGGAGGAACAACAGGCCGTATTGCAGGAAATCTGCGAAATTACTGAAAGGGAACAGGCAGATGCTGTGCTTGTGGCCGGAGATTTGTTCGACACCTTCAACCCGCCTACCGAGGCTGTTGATCTGTTCTATAAAACACTAAAACGCCTGACCGGGAATGGCTCCCGACCGGTAATTGCCATTGCCGGCAACCACGATTCACCCGACAGGATAGAAGCACCTGATCCCCTGGCCAGGGAATGCGGGATCATTTTTGCCGGTTATCCCAATTCGCTTATCACACCGTTTGAACTGGAATCGGGATTGAAAGTATTGCGCAGCGAAGAAGGGTTCCTGGAATTAAAGCTTCCTGCCACAACTGCACCTCTCCGGATTTTACTGACTCCCTATGCCAACGAATACCGTATGAAAACCTGTCTCGGACAGGAAAACAGCGAAGAGGAGTTACGAACGGTACTGCAATCCGGGTGGCAAAGTCTGGCCAGCCAATATTGTGACAGCAAAGGGATCAATGTATTGGTTACCCATCTTTTTATGGTAAGGAAAGGGGATGATCTACCTGAAGAACCGGAAGAGGAGAAGCCTGTTTTACATGTGGGCGGTGCACAGGCCGTATTTACCGAAAATATACCCCTTCAGGTTCAATATGCTGCACTGGGGCACCTGCACCGGATGCACGCTGCTGATGTTCATCCCTGCCCGGTTTATTACAGCGGAACTCCAATATCGTACAGTTTTGCGGAAGCAGATCAAAGGAAATATGTATTGATGGTGGAAGTGGAACCTGCGGAAACTGCTGTGGTGCGACAAGTTGAACTAACACGGGGAAAAAGATTGTTGCGGAAACGCGCCAAGGGACTGGAGGAAGCTATCCTGTGGCTGGCCAGCCATCAGGATGCGCTAGTGGAACTCACCCTGGTTTCCGACACTTTTCTCACAGCCCTTGAGCGCAAGAGGCTGAACGCTGCCCATCCCGGCATTGTTTCGATCATTCCGGAAGTGACCAATGCAACAGATCCTGCAGGCAGCCATCAGAAGCAGGTTGACCTGAGCCGTAGTATGGAGGAGCTTTTCCGTGATTATTTCAGGCATGAAAAAGGACAGGAACCGGGAGATGAATTCATGAGCTTATTTTCGGAGATACTCGCTGAGGAGCAATGATTTAAAGGAATTCACCACAATTAAGTTATTATATGTGCTCATCCGGGTGAAATTTGATAACCATGATACCTGTACAACTTACCATACAAGGCCTCTATTCATACCAGGAAAAGCAAAACATCGACTTTACCCAACTGACCGCTGCGCATTTGTTCGGGATTTTCGGCACGGTAGGCAGCGGCAAATCATCGATTCTCGAAGCCATCACCTTTGCCATTTACGGAAGAAGTGACCGGCTCAACCTGTCGGGAGACAACCGGTATTATAACATGATGAACCTGAAATCGAATGAATTGCTGATCGATTTTATTTTTGAAACCGGGAAAGAACAGACTGCATACAGGGCAACGGTCAAAGGCAGGCGTAACGGCAGGAATTTTGAAGATGTAAAAACCCTCGAGCGACTGGCCTATCAAAAAAAGGGGAACGGATGGCAGCCGATTGAACCGGAAGCCCTTGAGCATGCCATCGGCTTGAGTTACGACAACTTCAAACGCACCATCATCATTCCACAGGGACAATTCCAGGAATTTCTGCAACTGGGCAATAAAGATCGCACGCAAATGATGAAAGAGCTTTTCAATCTGGGAAGGTATGAATTTTACTACCAGACAGCTTCCCTGGAATCCAGAAATAATGCCCGAAAACAGAACCTGGAGGGACAATTGCAACAATTGGGAGATATAGGACCTGAGCAGCTGGATGAATTCAGGAACAGGCTTGAAAAACTGGCAATTGAATTAAAAGAGCTGAACAACAAACTGGCCGGATGTCAGCAAGAAGAAGAACAGTTCAGGCTCCTTCAGGAATTGACCGGGAAAAGAACAGTAGCAGAAATTGAATATAAGAAACTTCAGGAACAGGTTCCGGGATTTCAGGCACTGGAAAAAAAGATTTTCCGGTATGAACAATGTGTGGTTCAGTTCAAACACCTGCTCGACTTGCTGCAATTAAATATACAAAAGCAGAAAGATCGTGAAAAACAGATCAGTTCCGACCTTGACAGGCTGAAAGCAGAGGAAGAAGAGATCATGCGACTCGGTAAAATGCTGGAGGTATTAAAGCCAGCCTTTGAAAAACGCGAAGAGCTTAAGCAAAAAGCCGGTGAACTGGCCCGCCTCTTACGTATGAAAGATCTCGAAAAGGAAGCGATCAAAGAAGAAGACCGCTTGAAAAATGGCACTCGGGTTTGCGACGAAACGGTCCGGAAGCTGGAAAAGCAAAAAGCAGAAAAGCATCAGATGGAAGAGTGGATCAGGGTGGGACGCAATGCAATTCCTGATCTTTCTCTCTTATCGGATATAAAAACCTGGCATTCAGAGAAGCATAACCTCGACAAGCAAATTCAGGAAACGGAAAAAGAAATTGAAAAGAGTCTGGAGGAAGAAAAAACCATCCGGCAGGCAGTGTTGAAAATATGGACAAAACCTTTGTTTGCAGGATTTACTCCGGAAGAAGACTGGAAGGCTTGTGACTTTTATCTTCAGAACAGGGTTTCTAAAATCAGGGAAAACCTCCGGGTCCTTGATGAACAGGCTGACCATATACGGGTAAAAGCGCAGCTTCAGGCTTATGCGGAAAAACTTGAGGAAGGCATGCCATGCCCGCTTTGCGGATCCCTGCATCATCCGGAACTTTTCAAAACGGATGAAATCCGGGAAGCACAGGAAAGAGTGGAAAATGAACGTCAGGCTTGCCAAAGCGAAATTGAACAGATTGCAGAATTCAGCAGGCAGCTGAATCTGCTTGACAGCCAACTCCAGTTTATTCACCGGTATCTGAAAGACCTGAATGACCGGAAGAGTGATCAGAAAGAGAGAGCAGCGGCTCATGCTGAACGGTTCATTTGGGATAAATACAGGAAGGAAGCTGAATTAACGGAAGCCTTCCGGGAAGCTGACCGAATTCAGGCAGAAATAAAACAACAGGAAAGAATTTCAGCAATATTGGATAATCAGATCCGTCTGGACGAAAAAAACAAAGAACGCTACCAGGCTGAAGTAGAAAAGTTAAAGATCTCACTGACGGCTAACCGGACTGAGATGAAAACCATAAAGGATCAGCTTAGGTTCATTGATCACGAACAATACATGCAGGTTCCGGCTGATCTTGTCGAAGCGGAGAAAGCAGGTTTACTTCAGGAGTATGAACGGATTGGGAAAGACTATGCGGAGAAATCGGATTTATTTGCCAAACGGGCGCAGCAGAAAGACACTTTAGCCGGCAGTCTTTTGGCAAACCAAAGGGAATTGGAACAGGATCAGCTGAACTTTGAAAAACTCAACAACCAGTTAGACAAGCAATTGGAAAGATCATCATTTCAAACGAAGGAAGAAATTTCCATGATATTGTCAGAATCCATGGATCTGGAAGGGGAAAAACAAAAACTGGCTGATTTCAGAGAAGGGCTTCTGCGCGTTAAAACGCTGCTGGAACAGTTACAGCAAGAGATTGGGTTACGGATTTATGATCCGGAATTGCATCAGAAGATGGTCACTGAAATCACATTGCTGCAGGAACAGGTCGCTGAGAAAAACCGGGAGCAGGGTAAAACAGCTGAACTTTTCAAAAAGCTCGAAAATGACCTAGAGAACCAGGCCTCACTCCGGAAAGAGCTGGAGCAACTGGAATCAAGGGCAGAGAATCTCAGAACGATGAAATCGCTGTTTAAGGCCAGTGGCTTTGTGAATTACATATCATCGGTATATCTTCAGAATCTGTGCAACGCAGCCAATGACCGTTTCTTCCGGCTGACCAGACAGAAGCTGAGCCTGGAAATCAGTCCTGACAACAGCTTCCAGGTGAGGGATTTTCTGAATGGAGGCAAAGTCCGGAGCATAAAGACTCTTTCCGGCGGACAGACCTTCCAGGCTGCCTTGTCCCTAGCCTTGGCACTGGCCGACAATATTCAGAAGATCACCGAATCGAACCAGAACTTCTTCTTTTTGGATGAAGGGTTTGGTTCCCTGGATAAAGAATCACTGGCTGTGGTTTTCGATACCCTCAAAACATTACGCAAAGAGAACCGGATAGTCGGTGTAATTTCACATGTGGAAGAGATGCAGCAGGAAATCGGGGTGCACCTGCACATCGAGAACGATGAAAACCGGGGAAGCCTGATCTGTAAAAGCTGGAACAAGTAAGTGTTTCAGTTAGAAACAAATTAACGGACTACCTGCATGATCATTGTGGACATTTTCCTGGTCAGGTACACCCTTTCCCCTGCGGGGATGAGGTTAGACAAATCGGTTATTCAATTCATATTCAGAAGCCATTCCTTTTTATATCTTTCTTATAGTTTTTAATCATCTTCCCAAATGATCTCTCTTTTTTACGCCGCTCTTCCACAGTTGATTCAAAGTATGCATTTTCCTTTTTCATCTTCAGAAAGTTTTCGTAAGAAGCCCTGTCGATTTCTCCTTTTTCAACGGCCTCAAGAACGCTGCAGCCTGGTTCATTGGTATGGGTGCAATCCTTGAATTTACAGACCAGCGAAAAACCGGCAATCCTGTGGAATGTCGTTTCCAAACCTACGGCCATGTCTGCAATTCCGACTTCCCGCATCCCCGGATTATCAATCAGCATTCCGCGCTCCCGGAGAATAATTAATTCCCTGTAGCTTGTGATATGCCTGCCTCTGTTTGAACTTTGGCTGATTGTTCCGGTCTTCATGACGGATTCTCCGCAGAGATTATTTAATAAGGTAGACTTGCCGACACCGGAAGAACCTAACATACAGTAGGTTTTTCCCTTTACAATCCATTTCTTCAGAACTTCATACCCCTTTTGTGTTTCATTGCTGACCGCAATTACCGGAATATTTTTTATCCGGTGATTTATGCTTTCTGCAATTTCCGCTATCCTTTGCCCATTTACCAGATCAGTTTTGGTCAGTATAATGATTGGGCTTACTTTGGATGAATGGCAAATGGTAAGGTATCTTTCAAGTCGGTTGATATTGAAATCCCGGTCCACAGCTTGAACCAGAAACGCATAATCCACATTGGCTGCAATGATTTGTTTTTCTCCGGTCTGACCTGCTGCCTGTCTTGAAATGACGGAGAACCGGGGAAGTATTCCATGAATAACAGAAAAATCCGGATCATACAGGGTCAATGCAACCCAATCACCTACTGCTGGAAAATCTTCCCGGCCATTGGCCGAAAAACGCAGGTTCCCGGTTATCTCGGCTTCCAGTTCTCCACTTTCTGTTTTGACTACATAGCGTTCCTTGTGTTCCGAAACGACCCTGCCTATTTCAAACTCTTTGAAGTTACCCTCCATCCATAATTTATCGAGTCGGTCGTTGTATCCCAAATCTTCCAAACTCATATCATTTTCATAATGAATCATACTCAATCTTTCTGATTTTGTACAACATAGAAGACAAGCAGCCAGAACAAATTACAGATCATATTCAAATCAAAATCAGCAATTAAAACGGTCTTGTCATCCATATTAATATTTCTTGATCCTGTCACAAAATTGCTTAATAAAAATCAATAAAACGGCTTACCACAATGAATGTGGTGGTATGAAAAAAATAGATAAAATAAAATAGA
>CAYWTT010000160.1:0-7908 GCA_964461245.1 uncultured Prolixibacteraceae bacterium
GCAGGCGCATGAAGTCGGACAACTCCGTATTATGGAACCTTGCCATCGTGCCCCAATCGAGTCGACCACCCCCTCCGGCACAATTTTGAAAAACCAGCGACGGGAATGCTGCCCGAAGCTCATCAAACATCTTATAAAAGTTGTCATAATAGCGCCAGGTCAGATCTTCCGTGAAGCCTTGGTATTGGCGGTTTCCTGAAGGTGTAATCCTGTGGTTGTGGTCAATCCGGTACATGTCGAGGCGTAGGCTTCGTATCAGCCGTTCAATATTCTCCTTCTCAAATTTCATCACTTCAGGCCTGGTAATATCCAAAGCCCGCCCATTGGAAACAAGTTGCCCGTCGCGGGACATGAGCCACTCGGGATGGTTCTTTTTCAAATCGGTATTGGCCCCTGCGGCTTCAA
The DNA here is from genome assembly GCA_964461245.1 of uncultured Prolixibacteraceae bacterium. GTDB lineage: Bacteria > Bacteroidota > Bacteroidia > Bacteroidales > Prolixibacteraceae > UBA1413. The sequence goes on from CAYWTT010000160.1 coordinate 406, forward strand.
TCTCTACCCAAAGACCAAATTTTAACCCTTCCCGGTGTACATAATCCGATATTGCTTTCATGCCGCCGCCTTTCTCCATCCATTTACCCTCGAACCAATCGCCGGCATTATTCCACCACTGATTGGGTTCATTGCCATACCAGCCTGCATCAATCACGTACATTTCAGCACCTACCGATTTGGCTACATCAATATCTTTCAGAATATCCGGCACATTTTCAAGGTCGCAAAGGTATCCCCGGTGATTGGCTTCAATCTCGATATAACGGCCAGGGATTGGTTTTGGCATTACTACGTTGCGTACATGGTCGTGAGTAGCCTGAACAATGATGTCGTCGTTCTCCTGAAAAAGAGCCATGTGCACCGATGGAGTTGAGATCGTTTCACCGGCATCGAGTACCCGCAGTGCTTCGTCCCATCCGCTCAGTCCCATTTTGAAAAAAAGCGAGGCATTGTTGTTGATCCGGCTGTCAAGAACAAATTCATAATTGCCGCCCCAAGCCAGTTCGCATACGAATGTTTGCCCGTTGCAGCGGTTACGTGCCCAGAAAGAAGGACGTCCCCACCCGCTCTGTCCCAATTTGCCTCCATCCACCTTCATCTGCCCATCAGGAATATCCTGAAAATAAAAATCTCCTTCATGCCCCCAGTCGAAAGAATGATTGTACGCCACGGCGAAAGGTGAAGAGAAGTCTTTGGGTAAATGTTCACTATACCTGTGGTTCCAGAGCATTCCCGCAAAGGGCGCCACTTCGGTGATAGCCACAGCTTCCGGATTGAGGTTCGTAATTTCAAGCCAACGTATCATAAACGGGCTGCTATCTAACCGGGTATGCACCTTCACCTGGATATTGGCCTGCTTATTCAGTAAAGTAACCTCGCTATGTATTACCGGTAAAGCTTTGCCATCCGCATCGCAACGAACCCGCCATGCCGAGGGGTCCGGGGAGAGTTCTGCCCCGACCCAATCGTATCCACCTGAAAGGTCTTTATGGTTTATCGCCAGGCGGAAACTCTCTGCCGGCTGTTCAGCCGACCATTTGAGATGGGCAAAGTGCATCTCTGGCCAAATCTGTCCGTTGGGATTCCAGTAACGTATAACAAAACGCCCATCAAGTAAAGCTTCATCTAAAACCAGACGACTCGATATACTTAACACCCCGGGGCGATTGCCTTCCCGGAAAATAATCTGAGACGAAGGCGTTTCAGCCCCAACAACTGATTGGGCATGATTATGCTGCGCTTTGGCAGCCAAAGAGCCAGTTGTCATTACCAGGATAAAAAAAGCAGTGATTGGTTTCATACTTCGGTTTAATAATTCTATTACACCTTGCTCCAGTAGTTCCCCTATTTCTTCAGGAACAATTTATCGTTGACAGCGGTCATTGTAAAAAGTGAATTTTGCATTATTTCCCGAAACCATCCGAAACAAAAGGCAATGCCATGCACAATGCCGATTGCCAGTATTCCCAGGTATGATTTCCATCGCGTACCCGCAACTGACAGGGAACTTTTGCCTGCTGCATTTCCCTGTAAAAGCGGTAGTTGGCATCCAGCAAAAAATCGTCGTCGCCACAATCGATAAACCAGCGAACTGTCCGTAATTTTTCCAGAGTTGCCTCATCTGTATGGGCGACAAATGCAACACAATCGTTAGACAACACCGATTTCCCCAACTCCGCCATTTCCGGCTTCATAATCTGAACCCGGTCCTGTTTGGGTAAAGTCATTAAAGCGCTCATGGCATAAACCGATGAAAACATCCCAGGATGTTTCAGCGCATAGGCAGTGGCCCCGCCACCGCCCATCGACAACCCGGCAATGGCACGATGGGGTTTGTCGGCTATTATCCGGTAAGTTTTTTCGATAAAAGGGATAAACTCCTTAAAGAAGAAGGTTTCATAAGGCCATCCCTCCATATCGAAATACCCGTCTTTCAGGGAGCTGGCATCAGGCATTATGATAACCATCTCGCAGGCATCGCCGGCATCAGTAACACTGTCGGCAATATTCTGCAACCGGCCATACTTGATCCAATTGTTGTTGTTGCCGTTTAAACCATGCAAAAGATAAAGAACCGGATACTTTTTCTCACGCTGAGTAAAATAGCTTTTAGGAAAAAAAACCGAATACTTGCGGGTTACTTTTAGAACTTTGCTCTTTATACTGTCTGTTTTGGCCTGACTTTCAGAAGAATCCATCAGATCAAGAGCAAGTGCCTGTGCTGAGAAAATCGGAACAAGCACAATTATAAAGAATATTTTTCTTGACAACATTTTTAATAAATTTATTTTTTCACATTCAGGTTACTGGAAACTCAGTGTAAAATCTCATAATATATTGATCGGATCGTTTCATCTTGTTCAGTCATCCCATTTATCAATTGTTTTCTTTCGGGATCGTCTGGTTTACGGCCGGTCTTCCTTAGCCACTCCGAATCTGCCGGACGGCTTATTTCCCATCTCAAACTCCAGCTTACCGCCTTGCACGATGTCCCTGAAGAGAATATACGATTTTGTATAAGACTTCCCGTTCAACCGTGCCGACTGAATATACATATTCTCACGGCTGTTGTTGTGGGCGATTATTTTGAACGACTTCCCATTGCCCACATTCAATGTTATCGTATCGAGCGTCGGCGTTCCGATTACAAAAACGCCTCCTGCAGGTTCTACCTGATAAAGACCGATGGAAGACATTACATACCAGGCAGACAGCTGACCTGCATCTTCGTTGCCGCAAACGCCATCGGGAGCAGAAGTATAAAGCCTTTTCATTACCTCGCGCAGGCGGCTTGCAGCTTTCCAGGGTTGACCGGCATAATTGTAGAGATAGATGTAATGTTGATCCGGCTCGTTGCCATGATTATACTGTCCTATCAGGCCGGGTTTGTCGATGGAGGCTGCCGGCCCGAATCCTCCTTCTATCAGGAATATGGAATCCAACTTTGCCACAAAGCGTTCTTCACCACCAAACAGGTCAATCAGCCCATGCACGTCGTGAGGCACCAAAAACGTATATTGCCATGCGTTGCCTTCGGAATAGTCGCTGCCCCGCCCTGATGCAGCGCGGCGAGGGTCAAACGGCTCACGGAACTTACCGTCGGTGGTGACGCCACGCATAAAACCGGTGGCCGGGTCGAAATATTTCTGATAAGCACGGCTTCTTCTTAAAAAATATTCATAATCATCCTGCTTCCCAAGCAGTTTCGCCAGTTGCGCCCCACAGGCATTCGTCGCGGCATAATCCAGGCATCTTGCAACAGTTTGTACAGTGTCCTTGTCATATGGAAGGAAGCCATATTCATCCAGGAGGTCCTGTCCTTGCTCCTTCAACATAGCCGAGGCCTTCATGGCATGGAAAACCGCTTCCTTGTCCACGTCAAATCCTTTTAAAACGATGTCGGCAATTACCGGAAAGCTGGGATTTCCTGACATACAGAATGTTTCATTTCCCATGAGGTGCCATAACGGCAATCTGCCTGTTTGATCGAATATCTTCAACATGGTTGCGGCAAAGTCTTTTTGCCTTTCGGGATGAATCAATGTAGCAAGCGGATGGACGGCACGATAAGTATCCCAAAGGGAGAGAATCGTATAGTTCACGAAACCGGCATTCCGGTAAATCTGACCATCAGCCCCCCGGTAGTCACCGTTCACATCGCTAAATATCACAGGAGATACCATGGTGTGAAACAAAGACGAATAGAATATCGTTCTGAGGTCTTCATCGGTAGTGGTAATTTGAATTTTGTTTAATTCCTTGTTCCAGAGCTCATTCGCTTCTGCCACCTTCCTTTCAAAGTCCCACCCGGCGTTTTCTTCCGCCAGGTTCAATTTGGCGTTTTCCACGCTGACAGAAGACAAACCGACTTTTATAAGCAGGGGTTGTCCGCCTCTTGAGGCAAAAGAGATTATGCCAATGCTATCGTTTATCATCTCACGATGAAGAATGGGAGCTGAGAAAACGGCAGTGTAGAACACTTTTTGATCCATAGCCCATCCGGTAGAGAATCGGTAGCCGGAAATCACCGTGTCGTTTTCCTGCACCAGGCTACACGCTGTCATTGCATCAAAACCAATTCCTTGTCGCAAATTGAGAATTACCTTGGCGGTGTCGGCACTGGCAGGGAATGTATAACGGTGGAAACCGGTGTGCACCGTCGCCGTCATTTCGGCCCGAATGCCTGTTTTGCCTAACACGAGAGAATAATACCCCGGCCTTGCCTGCTCATCGTCGTGCCTGAAATGGACCTCTCTTTGCCGCCCGTCCAATACCGGAAGCAGGGATATGTCACCCAAATCCCCCACACCTGTACCGCTAAGGTGCAAATGACCGAAGCCTATCAATATGGAATCAGAGTAATTATAGCCGGAGCACCACTCCCCACCACGGGGAGGACGGGAATGTTCTGTCGGCCCTACCTGAACAAAACCGAAAGGCACGTTTGCGGCCAAAAACACATTGCCATAGCCGGTGGTGCCGATATATGGGTCGACATACCGGGTTAAATTTTTCATTTTGTCCGGGGAAGAGCTACTCTCCATGGAGGAGACCATCAGGATACAACATATCGTTATTCCTATATACAGGTATTTCATACTATAACAATTTGTTTTTAATTGAAATATGCCCGCCTGACCCGTCGGGCAGGGGACTCCATGTTGCTGTAAATTATTCTTCTCTTAAGTATATCGGAGCAACATGTTTGTTTCATTTATTCATTTTTATCGGGTTGGACAATAACTAATTCACTTTTAATCCTGTTAAAATGTTGTACTGATCATGAAACATAACAGCCGGCCCTAATGAAAATGGTGTTCCGTCAACCACTTTTCTGCCATAATAATAGGCTTTGTCGCCAATACATGTACCATAACAGACATTTGTGATGGTCTGCAAGCCATCAGCCTGTTTCAGGCTGTACTTTTCGATCCCCTGGAAAGCATTTTTTAACAACGGCATATATTTTCCGCTTTCCAAAATTTTATCAGCTACACCAATGCTCATGGCATAAGCAAACATAACCGTACCTGAACTTTCAATGAAGTTCCCTTTTTCACCCGGATAAGCAGGCAACTGATACCAATGCCCTGTTTTTTCATCCTGAAGAGTAGATAATGTTTCCATCATCTTAACATACAGCGATTTAAGCTGGATCTTTTCTTTCATGTTGTCAGGCATGATGTGTAAGGTATTGGCTAAAGTCATAGCCACCCAACCGTTTCCACGGCCCCAAAACTCGTTGCTTCGCCTTTGGGGATTATTTGCCCATCCTGGCATACTGCATTTATCGTCAAACGCGACGGTGTCATTATCCCATCCGTGATACCACATACCGGTATGAATATCCTCAAGCTTTTCTGCATGAGCCATCAGTTGGAAAGCCAATTCTTTTAGAAACTGTTCATCGCCTGTCAGACGGTACATTTCAGTCAGAAACAGGCTGATCATGTAAACGGTATCATCCCACAGTTCTACTACATTATCCCTGTGGGAAATCCCTCCATTGATTGATTTTGGAATTTGAGTGTACTGACGGTAAAGTTCAAAAGCTTTTTCTTTATATTTTATTTCTCCTGTTACTCTGGCTAAAAAGGCCATTCCGAATCCCGAAGCTATCACATTGGGGTGTATTCCACTGGCTTTATCCATATTTACATCCATTGCTTTACGGATGTAGGACAGCATGGCTTCTTTATTCATACCGTTTTCATACCGGTCGGCAATTGATCGTAATAAAATTGCCTGAGACCAATCCCAGACATAGTTTTCAGCCGGAAATGCTTTTATTGCATGTTCCATCAGTTTGTCGCCCCATTTTTTATCATTCTGCGGTTCAGCTAAACTGTATTTTCTCTTGGCATTACCCACTAATCCCAATTGTGGGTAAACAGGATATCCTACTGAAAAAGATGCAACATCCATGCGGTACTCATGATTTTGCATCAGACATACCTTTCTGGTATTTGCCGGAATGGTTGTTGAATAAATCCGTATTTCACCGGGCAGGGTCGCAATAATTTCTTCACGCCAGTCACCATAATGGTCGGCAATTAAGCTGCCCGGATAATTTCTGCCCAAGGTGTCACCCTTAAATTTATATATTATGCCTTCATGCAGCAATTCTTTCGTTTCGTCAGCATCCCACCATAACGGGACAGCATCATCCATCTTCACCTGGTCGGAAAGGCGCTCACCTTTACTTGTATAAAAGAAAGAGCGGTTATCTCCTCTATCCGGTCTGGCATAACACTCCATTCCTGTATAATCAGGGTCAAAATCGCCTACTGTCGAACTACTATGCACATGATTCGTTGGCTTGTCGTACCCCCAAATAATTTCACCGGTAGCAGCATCTGCGAGACAAACGCCGTTTCTAACATTTCCGGTTTCAATATTATAAAACACTTCCAGGCCAGGACGGTCAGGGTCGATATCAGCAACAACCGCACAATCGTTATGATTTAATCCAAGGCCCCACATGGATTTCCCATCGTGGTCCAATGCAAAACAACCTGGCAGAATTTCATCTTTACCATCTTCATCTATATCGGCGATGACCATTCGATGACCTCCTTGCCCCCAGTATTTTTCATCTTTCCCGGAGCTTTCCCAATGCCATTCGGTTTTCAGGTTTTTATCCATTGCTTCAAGCTTGATAATCCCATAATTACCGCGTTGCATGATCAGGCTGGGTTTCTTTCCATCCAGGTAAGCAATGCCCAAAAAATTGCGGCTTGTCCAATCATAACTTCTGGCTATTTCTATATTTCGCGGCAGCCAGTCGCGTTTTTGGACAACCTTCCCTGTTTGACCGTCAATCTTAACTAAATATTCAGGCCCTGAAATTACCCGGCCGTCGGGTTGGCGTGGGTCTCCTTCACCGGCCTTTGTATAGACTTCAGCTTTTCCATCGCCATCAAGGTCATAAACGACAAAAGGGGCCAACCATGTGCCGGTTTCAATGGCCCAACCCATGTCGTAGCGCCATAAAAACTTGCCTTTTGAACTATAAGCTTCTATCTTATAGGTATCCCGGCTCTGTTGCCAGCAATCTTCGCATGTGCCGGGATCTACATGTACCATACCACTCCGGCGTACCACAAAATCATATTCTCCATCGCCATCCAAATCGGCAATGGCAACTTTTTCCACCCCCAGGTGAGGATCTTCCAGCAGGATGGATTGCCAGTTCCTGTCACCACTGCAAAGAAATACGTACGCTTCTCCTCCCGAAATATCTTCTTCTTTCCCGTTTACAATTTTCGTAATCTTATATAGGTGTGCTTCGTGTATTTTGGCTGCTTTTCCGGCTGGCCCGTGATAGTCGGTTCCTTTGTCGATATAATTGGTGGAGTTTATAATGGGATAATTGTTTATCCTGACATAATCGTTTGGTGTGACTGCACCGATCGTTTTCCGGTATAAGTTAAATGCTATGTCCTTCGGATCATCAGCAAGTAACCTCCATCCGATATATACCGATGTGTCACTGCGGAC
>CAYWTT010000161.1:0-7907 GCA_964461245.1 uncultured Prolixibacteraceae bacterium
ATGATCATGATGAAGGCAGATGTGCTGGACCAGTTTGAAACGATCAAGGTATGTGTGGGATATGAGATTGACGGCGAAGTGGTAGAGAACTTCCCTTATGAGATTGACGACCGGCTTAAACCCATTTATGTCGAACTTCCGGGGTGGCATACCGACCTGACAGGCGTGAAAGAACCATCTGAATTCCCTGAAGAACTGACTAACTACATCCGTTTTATTGAAGATGAAACCGGTGTTCCCGTGACCATTGCTTCAGTCGGCCCCAACCGGGAACAAACCATCAGGATGAAAAACATAAGCTGATGACACCGGATAAGTTCCCTTCCAGGTTGCTGGAAAACGCAGTAAATGAGTTTGCCAGGTTGCCCGGCATCGGAAAAAAAACTGCTCTGCGACTGGTTTTGCACCTGCTTAGGCAGGATAAAGAAGCGGTCAGCCAGTTCGGGAACAGCATGATCAGGCTGCGTAATGAGATTCTGCACTGTCCGGTTTGCCATAACATTTCAGATACCCCTGTATGCGATATATGTTCCTCTCCCGGCCGGAACACTGCCACGATTTGCGTGGTCGAAAACATCCGGGATGTGATGTCGGTCGAAAACACGCACCAATATAATGGGCTTTACCATGTATTGGGAGGCATCATCTCTCCCATGGACGGGATTGCGCCTTCCGACCTGGAGATCGATTCGCTGATTAAAAGGACAGAGAAAGGCGGCATCAGTGAAATCATTCTTGCTTTGCCAACCACCATGGAAGGGGACACCACCAATTTTTACATATTCCGGAAGCTGAAGGGGACCGGGATCAGGATCACCACCCTTTCCAGGGGAATCTCCATGGGGGATGACCTGGAGTACACCGATGAAATCACGCTGGGAAAATCCATTCTTAATCGGGTGGAATTTGAGCAAAGTCTGGGGAAATAACCAAGGCAACATCCAGGAAGCGGTCTGCCGCAAAAAATAATTTTTTCCCCTTTGTTCGTTTATTATTGGACTGAACCGTATATTTGACTATAACGGAAAGATCGGATGAAACTCTCAGTTATCATTGTCAATTATAACGTGCGACACTTCCTTGAGCAGTGCCTCCGCTCGGTATGTGAAGCATCAGCCGGGCTGGAGACCGAGATTTTCGTGGTGGACAACGCCTCGGTGGATGGCTCCTGTCCTATGGTCAGGGAAAAATTTCCCGGGGTAAAACTCCTGGAGAACACCCGCAATATGGGATTTTCAGTAGCCAACAATCAGGCTATCGGGCAGAGCAGTGGCGAATTCATCCTATTGCTGAATCCTGATACGGTCGTGGAAGAGGACTCGCTTGTCCAAACGGTGCGGTTCATGGAAGAACATCCCGATGCCGGTGGTTTGGGAGTAAAAATGATCGACGGCAAAGGAAGGTTTCTCCCTGAATCAAAACGGGGACTACCCACACCCTGGGTGGCTTTTTACAAAATCTTCGGCCTGTCCTCCCTCTTCCCCCGCTCCAGGAAATTCGGAAAGTATCATCTTGGCTATCTTGATGAAAATGAAACACACCCCGTGGATGTATTATGCGGTGCTTTCATGATGCTCCGGAAAGAGACGCTCGACAAGACCGGATGGCTGGATGAGTCATTTTTTATGTATGGCGAAGATATCGATCTGAGTTACCGCATTGTAAAATCGGGATATAAAAACTACTATTTTCCTGCGACCACCATTATCCATTACAAAGGGGAGAGCACAAAAAAAGACAGCATCAACTATGTAAGGGTGTTTTACAATGCCATGATCATTTTTGCCCGGAAACACTTTTCGGCAGGATATGCAGGCATTTTCTCCCTATTCATCCACCTGGCCATTTGGTTCAGGGCATCGCTGGCCGTCATCCTCCGGATTTTAAAGAGAATTTACCTGCCCCTGCTCGATGCCCTGCTGATCTTTGCCGGAATGGCAGCCATTCTGCCCGGATGGGAGAGAATTATGTTCGAACCGGGTTATTACCCTGCTGTATACCTGAATGTGGTGGTTCCGGTCTATATCCTTTTCTGGCTGGCCGGCATTCAGGTTTCAGGAGGCTACCGGAAACCGGTGAGTCTCTTCAGGGTGGAGCGCGGCCTCCTCTGGGGTGCCATTGCCCTTTTACTGGCCTACTCCCTGATCCCCGAACAGCTGCGGTTTTCGAGGGTTCTGATCGTGATGGGGTCGGCATGGGCACTGATCATCCTGCCTGTTTTCCGCCTGTTGCTCAGCAAAATGCTAGTCAGAGGTTTTGAACTCGATCTTGAAAGACCCAGGCGAATTGCCATTGCCGGACAGCTTGCCGAAATAAACAGGGTCAGGGAGATGCTCAACTACTCTCCGGTAAAACCCGTAATTGCAGGATATATCTCCCTTACAGGGGCCGAGGCCGATGAAGACTTCCTGGGAACGACAGGACAGATCCGGGAGATCGTGCGGATCAACCGGATCGAGGAGGTGATTTTCTGTTCTGAAGACATGCGTGCGGCTGAAATCATCAGTGCTATGCTGGAACTGGCAGAACTGGATGTTGATTTCAAGATCGCCCCCCCTGAGAGTCTCAGCCTCATCGGGAGCAATTCCATCCATACCGCCGGCGATCTATACCTGGTGGATATCAATGCCATTTCCCGCCACGGGAACAGACGGATCAAAAGAAGTTTTGACATCATCGTTGCCACCTTTCTTTTACTCTCCTTTGGTCTGACGGCATGGTTTGTAAAGCATAAAAACCAGCTGCTGAAGAATATTTTCCTGGTTCTGGCAGGAAGGTTATCCTGGGTAGGATACCTTCCTGAAGATGAAAACCGGGCGGATCTGCCTCCCCTCCGTAAAGGAGTGCTCCACCCCGGCATGCTGTTCCCGGAGGATTCGCTGACCGGGAAACGGATAAAACAGCTCAACTTCCTTTACGCCAAGGATTATCAGATTTGGAACGACCTGGAAGTGGTCGCCAGGAACTGGAAAAAACTGGATAACAAAGCAAATGGGTAATATCCTTGCATACGGACAAGTTACCCTCAGGGCGGTGGAACCTGAAGACCTGGAGTTGCTCTTTGAGTGGGAAAATGACTCTTCCCTATGGGAAATAAGCAATACGCGCACCCCGTTTTCCAGATTCATGTTGTCGCAATACCTGCAGGAAGCCATGCGGGATGTTTATGAACAAAAACAGGTGAGACTGATCATTATGGTGGAAGGGAATGGTCCGGTGGGAGCCGTGGATCTTTTCGATATCGACTTTTACCACCAGCGGGCCGGGGTTGGCATACTGATCCACCGGACCGGTGACCGTCATCACGGCTATGCCAGCGATGCACTGAAAGCACTTGAAAATTATGTTACCGAAACACTGGGAATCCGCCAGCTTTACGCCAATATATCGGAAGACAATACCCCGAGTATTCAGCTGTTCCAGAAAGCAGGATACAGCCTGACCGGTATAAAGAAGAATTGGCTGAATACCCTGAAGGGATGGAAAGACGAATGGTTTTTCCAAAAAATGCTGTTATGACAGCCTGTAACACACAGGAAAAGGGAGCATCCGGGGTATTGCTTAATTGACGTCAGTTGCCTATCTTCACCCCATAAACCTTGTGCCATGGTCAAAACTGGGATCAATAAATCGGGCAGACTCAAAAAGAAATTTTATGAGCGTGAGCTGAAAGAGTTGTTCGTTGAACTGGTGAAACTTCAAAACTGGATCAAGAACGAGAAACTGAAGGTGGTAGTGCTGTTTGAAGGAAGGGATGCTGCGGGGAAGGGAGCTGCCATCAAAAAGATCACCGAACCGCTCAATCCCAGGATTTGCCGGGTAGTTGCCCTGGGGGTACCCACAGAACGGGAGAAAACACAATGGTATTTTCAGCGTTATGTCTCCCACCTTCCTGCGGCCGGGGAGATCGTTTTTTTTGACCGCAGCTGGTACAACAGGGCCGGCGTGGAAAAAGTAATGGGGTATTGCACCGACGAGGAGTATTGGGAGTTCCTGCGTTCCTGCCCGACTTTCGAACAGATGCTGATGCGGTCGGGAATAAAACTGATCAAGTACTGGTTTTCAGTAAGCGAGGAGGAGCAGGAGAAACGGTTCCTGAGCCGGATCAGTAATCCCACCAAAAGGTGGAAGTTCAGCCCGATGGACCTGGTGTCCAGGGAGAGGTGGGTAGAATATTCAAAAGCGAAGGATGAGATGTTCTCCTACACCGATACCAAGCAGGCGCCCTGGTATGTGGTGGAGAGTGATGACAAACGGCGTGCCCAGCTGAACTGTATCCGCCATCTGCTGTCGCTGATCGAATATAGGGAAGAGGAACCTTTCAAACCGGAACTGGGTCCCCGCCCGAAAAAAGCCGGTTATGTGCGTCCGCCCATTGAGGAACAAACCTTCGTCCCCGACTGGTATGCCCACTTCACGGCCAAAGATCTCACCGAAAAAGAGGAAGACCCCGATTAACCTCTCTATGACCCGACTGCAACCTGCAATCTTGAGTCTGCAATCTGCGATCTAAAATCCGGTCATCTCCTGGTATCCCGGTATTTCATGCAGATATTCGCTTACCCGGGTTTCCAGGTTCACCTTGCAGGCAAAATGTATCAGCCCGTTGGATATCAGAAAATAGGGCGCCTTCAGGGCTGAATTATAGCGAACGGCCTGGTCAAACACCGATTGGCCGATCGCCACTTCCGGTGCCTTAAATTCGGCAATCATCAGGGGATTCCCCTGTTTGTCATACACCAGCAGGTCAAATCGCTGGGGAAGACTGTTGATGATCACCTTTTTCTCGATCGCCATCAACGACCTGGGGAATTTTTTCTCAGCCACCAGAAATTTAAGAAAATGCTGACGTACCCATTCCTCCGGAGTGAGGACGATCCATTTATGCCGGATATCGTCAAAAATTTGAGATTTCCCGTTTATTTCCCTGATCGAAAAAGCGTAAGAAGGTAATTTCAGTTTTTGCATTGCCGGCCAGCCCAAAATGCTATTTTTGTATCAATTTATCTGACGAAGGTAATACTATTTCCATTAAACCGGAGTGTATGAAAACGAAAGAAGAGATTGTCGCCAACTGGTTACCCCGGTACACCGGACAACCCCTCGATCAGTTCGGGAAATACATACTTCTCACCAACTTTCAGTTGTACGTTGACCTGTTCGCAAGCCGGTTTGAAGTGCCTGTGAAGGGAGGGGACCGGAATATGCCCAGCGCCACGGCCGAAGGGATCACCATTATCAATTTCGGAATGGGAAGTCCGAATGCAGCAACCGTGATGGACCTGCTGAGCGCGGTTGCTCCCAAAGCAGTTCTTTTCCTGGGGAAGTGCGGGGGATTGAAAGCAAAGAACAAACTGGGAGATCTGATTCTGCCCATAGCTGCCATCCGTAGCGATGGTACATCGAACGATTACCTGCCTCCCGAAATACCTGCACTTCCCGCATTTAACCTGCAACGGGCCGTTTCCCATGTGATACGGAATAAGCAGCTGGATTACTGGACCGGCACCGTATTCACCACCAACAAAAGAGTATGGGAATACGATGAACGTTTCAAAAAATATCTTGAAAAAACCCGGGCAATGGCTATCGACATGGAGACCGCCACCATCTTTATCGTGGGCTTCGCCAATTCAATCCCCTCGGGCGCCTTGCTGCTGGTTTCCGATCAGCCCATGATTTCCACCGGGGTTAAGACAGAGGCCAGTGACAAAAAAGTCACCACACTTTATGTGGAAAACCACCTGAATGTGGGGATCGAATCACTGCTTGAAATCAAAAACAACGGGCAGTCAGTCAAACACTTAAGATTCTGATATGGATTTTGATCAGATACTGGGAAACCTGAAAAAGAAAATCTATCATCCGGTCTACTTTTTATGCGGGGAAGAGCCTTATTATACCGACATGATATCCGAATATATTGAGGACCATGTACTTACCCCGGAAGAAAAGGGGTTCAACCAATCGGTGTTTTACGGCAAGGATACGGATCCTCAAACCGTGCTGGAGGCCTGCAGAAGATATCCTATGATGGCCAGTCAGCAGGTGGTTATAGTGAAAGAGGCACAGCATTGGAAGAAGCTGGAGTTATTGGTAAGGTATCTGCAGGCTCCTTCAAAAACCACCCTGCTGGTTATCAATTACAAATATTCCAAACCCGATGGGCGTACACAGGAGGGAAAAGAAATAAAAGAGAAGACCATTTATCTGGAAACTAAAAGCCTGAAGGATTATCAGGTCCCTGTTTGGATAGAAAACCAGGTAAAACACAACGGCTATTCCATTTCACCCCAGGCGTCACAGATGCTGACCGACTTTTTGGGCAATGACCTGAGCAAAATTGACAATGAACTGAAAAAACTGTTCATTGCGCTGCCAGGCGGTAAAATGATCACTCCTGACGATGTGGAGAAAAATATTGGTATCAGCAAGGAATACAACGCTTTTGAACTGACGGATGCCCTCGGGGAGAAGGATGTGCTGAAAGCCAACAGGATCATCAATTACGCCGGGGCCAACCCCGGAGCCATGCCCATCCAGCAGCTTATGGGCGCCCTGCTCGTCTATTTCGTGAAGCTACTCAAATACCATTCCATGACCGACAAATCGAACAGCGCGGTATTTGCTGCCTTTGGAATAGGGAATTACCCCCACATCATCAAAAAGTACACCGAGGCAGCCCGCAGATACAACAAAACCAAGCTGACAGAGATCATCGGGATTCTCCGGGAGTACGACATGAAAAGCAAAGGTCTGGAATCCTCCTCTGGAGTTACCCAGGAGGATTTGCTGAAAGAAATGGTTTATAAAATAATGCACTGATATGGTCACCTGGTTTCTGATTGGGATTACCGTAGTGGTTTCCTATGTCGCTTTCAATAACCGTGAACTTATGACGAAGCTGCAGTTCAATGCAGCAAGGGTAGTTCATCAGAGACAATACTACCGGCTCCTGAGCCATGCCTTTGTACATGCCAACTGGACCCATCTGTTTGTCAACATGTTCGTCCTCTATTTTTTTGGAGAGGCTGTGGAAAAGTATTTTGCCTATTTCTTCGGGAACTGGTCGGTATTCTATTATCTGCTGCTTTATACCGGAGGGACAGCTGCCTCGAACCTCTGGTCACTGGCAAAGAACAAGGACAATTACTATTACAATGCCATCGGGGCCTCTGGAGCCGTTTCGGCAGTCTTATTCACCTTTATTTTCCTGAATCCGTGGGAGAAACTCTACTTCTTCGGTCTGATCCCGATACCCGGGATCATCTTCGCCGCAGGATATCTCTTGTATTCCTGGTATATGAGCAGGAAAGAGTCGGACAATGTTGCCCACGATGCGCATTTTCTGGGGGCAATCTTCGGTATTTTGTTCCCGATACTTTTAAAACCATCGCTGGTTACGAATTTTATCGACCAGCTTTTCTTCCTGCAATGACCTGACCAACATGGATTTCATTCTTCATAACGGTAAAATCATTTCATATGCAGATCATAATCCGGGGCAAACATGGTGGAGATCTGATTTCTCACTGAACCAGGACATGTGGTTTGCCGGCGGTGCAATCCCTAGGTTTGCCTTACATATGAACAGCCTGCGCTCTCTTCTGGGAGAAACGGGCAGAGCTTTGCCGAAGGATTTCACAGGTCAGGACGAATTATACAGACTTTTAAAAAGGCTGATTAATAAGAATAAAGCCTTCATGGGAGGGTGGGTTTCCCTCCGTTTATCCTTTCACGATGGAGAGGTTGATTACGTAGCCGCTGTAAGGCCATCCCCCGACAGGTTTTTCCCCCTCGATGCGGCGGGTAAATCAGGAACAATCTCTCCTTACCTGAAATTCTCGGGAAATCCGTTCTCCCGGTATGCATTTTACTCGGAAATATGCTGGAAGAGCGAATGGTTC
>CAYWTT010000162.1:0-7881 GCA_964461245.1 uncultured Prolixibacteraceae bacterium
GCGTGCTCCATGCAGAGGTGTGCGTAGATGAAATCCTCGGAGTCACACGGATACTAAAAGCATCCATAACCGAATATTTTGTGTCGGTTTACCTGTTTTCGCTTCAGAAGATCTTTATGGACCATAATTTAAAGAGAAATAAGAAAACACATCAGGTGCTCCGGATCCAGGTGCCTGTGAACATGAGAAGCAAATTTCCCAGCAGGACCATGCGGAATTTTTCTCTTTTTGTACTGCCTGAAATTGATCTCCGACTGGGAACCTACACCTTTGAGGAGATACTCAGGTCAGTTCATCTCCAGCTGCAGATAAGTTCCGACATCAAGCAGATATCCAGGTTTCTGTCATCCAATGTCAGTCATGAAAAGCTCTTCCTCATCCGGATCCTGCCATTGTTTATCAAAGAAATTGCTTTGGCAATCGTATACAGAAAACTTGCCTCCAAGCGTTTTACCGGATTGGTCACCAACCTCGGACAGGTAGTCCTTCCGGAAGAGATGGAGGAAATGATCGATGCTTTTGAACTCATCCCTCCTCCTCCCAATGCAAAGGTGAAAGCCGGTATTGGCCTCATCTCTTACAAAAACAAGCTAAGGATCTGTTTCAGTAACATCACCCGATCATTCGAACTTGAACAGCAAATGGTGAAGTATCTTTCAGATGCCGGCATTCATGTGAAGATATTAAAATACGATTAATTTAAAAAGTAATGACAAGATGTATTCATTGCGGAGTGGAATTGGATGACGGAATAAAAGTCTGCCCTCTTTGCGGCAGAAATCCGGAAAACACCAGAGAACAGGAGAATGTCCCCCTTAACAGTCCTTCCCAAATCATCCAACTTCACCGGGAAGAAAAAATGAAGCACCTTTGGGAACTGAGCGGAATCATAGCATTCTCAGGCATCGCCGTTTGCACTGTGGTTGACCTCATCATGAACAAAAAACCGGGATGGTCACTGTACTCTGATGTATCCTTGCTGGCCGTCTGGATCATGCTGACGCTGTTTATCCGTATACACAAACAATGCTGGGTAATAGGTTCCTGTCTGATGTTTACCGTTCTGGCCATGCTCTTTGCCTTTGACCTCATTGCAAAAGATATTCAATGGTTCCCATCGGTGGGCCTTCCGATTACTTTCGCGGCATTTGCTGCGGCAGGAGTTGTGGTCATCATTTACAGGAAAGCCCGCTTTAAGGGATTCAACCTCATTGCGGCCACTTTCACGGTATTATCGGGATTTTGTGTTATAGCGGAAATTACGCTGGATAAATATCTGTATGGCTTTGTGGATCTGCGATGGTCACTTATCACCGCCGCTGCAATCTTACCGGTGGTCCTGGTGTTTATCTTTTATCATTACCGGCTGAAAAAGGGGAAACGGCTCGACAGTTTTTTTCATATCTGAAGCCTGGTTGTCTGATTGGTGGATTAAACGGTGGAATTCCATGTGTAAACCAGATGGGTCGTGCTTTTGATTCGTTTCGGTGAAGCATTACTGTTCCTGATTTGGGTTATTCTTACAGCAGAGATTCCAATCAGCGCAAACCATGATGCTGATAATTGCATTGGTTTAACTTTATACATGACCACTTTTTACGTTATAATATTATTTCATCATTTTCAGTATGCTTTTTAAGTGTCAATTTAAGAAAGATAAAACCTATTATCCCTGCTATAATTGAAGCGATTAAAATTGCAATTTTTGAATTATTTATAATGTCAGCAGAATTAAAAGCAAGAAGAGTAATAAAGATTGACATTGTAAAACCGATACCACCTAAAAATCCGGCACCAATAATATTTTCCCATTTCAAATCTGTCGGTAATGCACAAAGACCCAAGCCAACACCAATATATGAAAAGAGCCATACGCCTACTGGTTTTCCTATTACCAGACCTGCAATAATCCCTAAACTGTTTGTTTGTCCTAAACCACCAACCAAGTTGTCTCCAATCGTAATGCAGGTATTGGCTGTTGCGAACAAGGGCAGAATAAAAAAAGCAACTGGTTTGTGTAAAAGATGTTGGAGAATATAAGAAGGTGACTTTTCACCACCATTGCCAAATGGAATTGCAAATGCCAGCAAAACGCCGGTTATTGTAGCGTGAACACCTGAATGCAGCATAAAATACCACATCGCTGCACCGCCCATTAAATACGGTATTAAGTTGTAAACTTTCAATCGGTTAAGGATAAGTAAAAAACCGAAAATACCTAATACAATAAATAGATTTGCAAACACAATTGAGGTTGTATAAAAAATTGCAATAACTAGGATTGCGCCCAAATCATCAATCACTGCCAAAGCCGTCAGGAATATTTTCAGAGTGGTCGGAACTCGATTACCCAGAAGCGATAAAATTCCAATTGCAAAAGCAATATCGGTTGCCATAGGTATACCCGCACCCGATTGAGTGTGTGTCCAGAAATTTAGCAAAAAATAAATTCCTACTGGGACAAGCATGCCACCTATCGCTCCAATAATTGGCAAAAAAGCATTTTTTATATTGGACAGTTCACCATGATAAACTTCCCGTTCTAACTCCAAACCTATAAGTAGAAAAAAAACAGTCATTAAACCGTCATTAATCCATTGAACGATAGAATGGCCGCTCAAATCAAAATGCCAAAAATTGATATAGTTTGTCTGCCAAGGAGAATTTGCAAGACCAAGAGAAAGAATTGTCACGAAGACTAAAATTAGTCCGCCTGCCTTTTCGCTGTCAAAAAATTCTTTATAGAGTCTTGTTATTTTCATTTTTTAAGCTGTCAGTGTCATTTTCTAAATGACTAATGTCAATTTTATACATTTGTAGTCAATGAGTAAAAAAAACGATCTCTTCAGGTTGTATGTCAAATTTAACAATATTCTGGCTTATCCGGAATGCAGGTTCAGCTTTGTTTTTGGTCCAGAAATAAATATTGTGCTGGATAAACCTGAACCGGAATAATTTTCCCCCCTTATCATACATCGATTTTCAGTGGCACAGAACCTGCATAGACATATCCATTGGCCTTTGTCTGTTTCTAGTAGCGCACACCGCAGGGTACTCGCCCCAAGCGTCAGCAGATGCAGGATCCGGCAGTAAGTGTGATGAATGGCAACTGAGCCATGACCATTCTGGTTAATTGAAGTTCCCGGGTCAATTCATTTTCCGGGATTATAAAAAAGGGCTCCGTTTCCGGAACCCTTTTAAATATTTGATTTTCAATAGTCTCCTCGGTGGGACTCGAACCCACGACCCGCTGATTAAGAGTCAGCTGCTCTACCAACTGAGCTACGAAGAGCTAAACTTATAAAGCGCCGCAAAATTAGAAATAATTATTGTACCTCAAAACTTTTTTTCACACACATTGGAAGATGAACTCCCCCGGAATTTTAAAACAGCATGAATGCAGCATTTTTCTTTTCCCCGGAAGCAGGGACTTCCCGACATTTTAATATCTTTATTGAAACAAAAAAAATGAATTATCCGAAACTGATACAGGACGACAGATGGCTGATCCCTTATGCCGGGGTGATCACTAGCAGGCAGGCTGCAGCAGTCACCAAAAAGGAAGAACTCACCCATGGTGGCTATCTGTCTGACTTTGCTACCGGCTATTTATATTTTGGCCTCCACAGGACGGATGAAGGCTGGGTGATCAGGGAGTGGGCACCCAATGCTTCCGCTGTTTATCTTACCGGAAACTTCAGTGGCTGGGAGGTAGGGGAAGACTACCATTTCTCCCGACTGGAACACGGCATTTGGGAACTGAAACTCCCGGCCTCCGGGCTGCACCACGGCGATTTATATGCGCTGATGATATACTGGCCGGGAGGTTCTGGAAAAAGGATCCCCGCCTGGGCCTGGAGAACCGTTCAGGATGAAAGAACCCACATCTTCAACGCGCAGGTTTGGTCGCCCCAAGAACCATACCGATGGAAAAATCCGGATTTCAAGCGAAACCAAGAACCCCTGCTTATCTATGAAGCCCATATCGGCATGGCAGGCGAGGAAGAGCGGGTTCATACCTACACGGAGTTCAGGGAGAACATCCTTCCGCGAATCAAAGAAAATGGATATAATACCATCCAGCTGATGGCCATTCCCGAACACCCATACTACGGAAGTTTTGGCTACCATGTATCCGGCTTTTTTGCCCCTTCTTCCCGTTTCGGTACCCCCGAAGAACTGAAACAGCTCATTGATGAAGCCCATGGCATGGGTATATCGGTCATCATGGACCTGGTACATTCCCACGCAGTAAGAAATGAAGCGGAAGGTCTGGGCCGTTATGATGGCACCCGGTACCAGTTTTTCCATGATGGCCCCCGCGGCGAGCATCCGGCGTGGGATTCCTATTGCTTTAATTACCATAAAAATGAAGTTCTCCATTTCCTCCTTTCCAATATTAAATACTGGCTCGACGTTTTCAGATTCGACGGATTCCGGTTCGACGGAGTCACCAGTATGCTCTATTTCGATCACGGGCTGGGAAAAGCATTTACCTCTTACGACGACTATTTCGGCGGAAACTGCGATGGCGAAGCAATAACCTACTTCATCCTGGCCAATCAGCTGATCAAGGAGGTTAAGCCCGATTCCATTTCCATAGCGGAAGACATGAGCGGGATGCCGGGCCTGGCTGTTCCGGTCAGGGATGGCGGCATGGGATTTGACTACCGTCTGTCCATGGGAGTGCCCGATTACTGGATTAAGATAATTAAGGAGAAAAAAGATGATGAGTGGCATATGGGCGACATATTCTTTCAGCTCACTTCCAAACGGATGGATGAAAAGGTGGTCTCCTATGCCGAATCACACGATCAGGCACTGGTGGGCGACAAAACCATAATCTTCAGGCTGATCGACAAAGAGATGTACTTCAGCATGCGGAAAGACCAGCCCAACCTGATCGTCGACAGGGGAATAGCCCTTCATAAAATGATCCGGCTGGTTACACTTGCCTGTGCCGGAGGCGCCTACCTGAATTTCATGGGCAATGAATTCGGTCATCCCGAGTGGATTGACTTCCCCCGGGAAGGGAACGGCTGGTCTTACCGCCATGCCCGCCGCATCTGGAGCATAGCCACCGATCCTGAACTGAAATTCCACTGGATGCTCGACTTCGATTATGAAATGATCGATCTCTTCCGGAGAAACTGGATACTGAACATACCCTCCGTGGACCTGGTGTGGGAAAAAAATGAAGATCAGGTTCTGGCCTTTCACCGCGGACCCTGGCTTTTTGTCTTTAATTTCAATCCAGTCCGGTCATTTGCCGGATATGGAATCCCTTTGGGGGCCGGGAAATACCACGTGGCGCTGAGCAGCGATAACGGCCGGTTCGGTGGTCAGGACAGGATCGACGAAACGATCACCTACTACACCCTGCAGGCCAGCGAAACCGACAGCCAGCACTGGCTTAAACTCTATCTCCCGGCCAGGACCGCCCTGGTGATGAAACGGGAAGAGATCAAAAAAGGAAAATAAAATGACTCCATTGCATACACCGGTTGTGATCCCTGAGACACATCTGAAAACGGATTACCGCAAAAGGCATGTTCTGATCGGATCGTGTTTTACCGAAAATATCGGGACCAGAATGGAAAATCTGAAATTCAGCACCGATATCAACCCTTTCGGGATTCTTTTCAATCCTCTGTCTATCTGCAACTGCATCCAAAGGCTGATTTCAGGAGAAGAATTTTCGGCTGCCGAATTGTTCCATCATGGTGGTTTATGGCACAGCTATCAGCACCATGGCCGTTTTTCCTCCGTATCACAGGAAACCACCCTGCAGAATATCAATACCCGGATCACGTCAGGGGCATCCTATATTCGTGAAGCAGACTTTCTCGTGCTCACATTGGGAACAGCCTGGGTATACGAATTGAAAGAAACAGGCCGGATAGTGGCCAACTGTCACAAGGTCCCGTCCTCCGCATTCAAAAGGTACAGGTTGTCCGTCGGTGAAACAGTGGATGGCTTACGCGGTACCCTGGAACAACTCTGGAAGGTGAACCCGGCAATCAAAACAATTATTACGGTCAGTCCGGTCAGGCACATGAAAGACGGAGCCGTGGAAAACCAGGTCAGCAAGGCCACCCTTTTACTTGCCGCGGATGCCCTGGTCAGGGGATTCGGGGAGGAACGCTGCAGCTATTTTCCGGCTTACGAGCTGATGATGGATGAACTACGCGATTACCGGTTTTACGCAGAAGATATGGTGCATCCCTCGCCGGTTGCTGCCGAACTGATCTGGGAAAAATTCAGGGATTGGCTGGCAGATAAAGAGAGCCGGGATTTGTCACAACAGATATCTTCCCTTATGCTTGCCTTCCATCACCGTCCGTTAAATCCAGAAATCCCTGAATATCAGCTCTTTTTAAGCAATAGCCTTCAGAAGGCATTGGAACTGTCAAAAAGGCATCCTTTCCTTGATTTTTCAGCAGAGATTGAGTACTTTTCAAACAAAAAACCAATCACATGAGTTACATTTATTTTGACCCGGCCAAATTGAACAATCCCGATTTTTCAACCCGCAGGGAGATTATCAGGACAAATCATGCCGGTTCCTATATATCCACCACCTTAAATGGCTGTAATACCAGAAAATATCATGGATTGCTGGTATGTCCCATCGACTCGCTGGGAGGAGGGAAACATGTGCTTTTATCGGCTCTGGACGAAAGCATTCTTGTCAACGGCACCACCTTCAACCTGGCATCCCGCCGTTATGTGGGTGGATACATTGAACCCAACGGCAACAAATATCTGCAGCGGTTCGATTTTGAAAAAATTCCCAAATTTACATTCCGTGCCGGTGAGGTCACTCTGACCAAAGAACGACTGCTGGTTGAAAAGGAGCAACAGGCGCTTGTGAAATATACCCTTCAGGAATCGCCCTGCCCTGTTTTGATGCAGTTCAGACCCTTTCTGGCTTTCCGTAGCATCCACGAACTGAGCAAATCAAACATGTACGTTCAGACCCATATATATGAGGAACCAAACGGAATCAGTATGCGGATGTACGATGGGTACCCACGGCTGTTCATGCAGTTCAGTGCCAGGGTTGGTTTTACACATTCACCCGACTGGCACTACAATGTGGAATACACCAAGGAAAAGAACAGGGGATATGGCTATCTGGAAGATCTTTACACACCGGGCATCTTTGAGGTAACCCTGAATAAAGGGGAGTCGGTCATTTTTTCAGCTGCCACATTCCGTGGAAATCCCGGTTCATTCAAACAGCGTTTCAGCCGCGAAGTCAACAAAAGAACATCCCGCGATTCGTTTTATGATTGTCTGAGAACTGCTGCAAACCAGTTCATTCAGTACAAAGACGGTGTGGCAGTGGATATCATTGCCGGCTTCCCCTGGTACAACAGCATCAGCCGGGAAACTTTCATTGCGCTGCCTGGACTCCGGAACGCACAAACGGATAAGAAGCTGGCACTGGAGATACTTTCAACCTATCTTCCTTATCTGAAGAACGGCCTGTATCCCAACTCAATAGCCGATAACCGACTGGCGTTTCATTCCGCCGACACTTCGCTCTGGTTTATTTGGACCATTCAGCAACTCAAATACAGCGGATGCCGTTTTAAAGAGTTCGGATCAACTTTTTATCAGGCCATTAAAGAGATTGTCGGGAATTACCGGACAGGGACTCACCTGGTGGCCATGCTGGAGAACGGACTTCTGTTTGCTGCCGAGCAGGGCATCGCGCTCACCTGGATGGATTCATACAGCCACGGACAACCAACAGTCCCCCGGTATGGAAAGCCGGTTGAGCTGAATGCCTTGTGGTACAATGCGGTAAGTTTTGTATTGGAGATGGCTGTAAATGAAAAGGACACCGAATTTGTGCAGGAATGGAAAGAACTT